>VGYL01000493.1 GCA_016872975.1 Planctomycetota bacterium | reverse complement strand
CTACCGGGCCACGAACGATGAGCCGCGCGGCAGTTATCGGCACGGGCCCAGTCCGACGCCCTTCGACCCGTGCGAGACGCCCCTGTTTGCGCCGGGGACACAGTACGCGTACTGGGATTCCGCCATGAACGAATTCGGGAACGTGCTGACGCGGGTCGCCCGAGAGCCGCTGGCGGACCTTTTCAAGCGTCGCATTGCCGACCCGATCGGCATGGACCCGAAACAATGGCGCTGGGGCGACTTCGGCCGGATCGACGGGATCACGGTCAACGGCGGCTCGGGCAACAGCAACAGACACATCTTCATCAGTGCCCGGCAGATGGCGCGGTTCGGCCTGCTGTTTCTCCAGTGCGGCAACTGGAACGGCCGGCAGCTCCTCAGCGAAAGATGGGTGGAAACAGCCACCCAGCCGCAGGTTCCGACGACGCTTGGCCTCTGGCGGGACAGCGCCGCCGATGGTCGTGGCATCTACGGCTTCAACTGGTGGGTCAACGGCCTCCGGGCCAACGGACAACGCAAATGGCCGGGCGCGCCCCTCGGCACGTACAGCGCCAGTGGCCATAATAATAATGACATGTTCATCGTCCCCGAATGGAACATGGTCATCGTCCGGCTGGGTCTGGACCAGAGCCAACGCGAGATCACCGATGCCGCCTACTCCAACTTCATCGAGAAAGTAGGACAGGCAATCACGGATGGCGCCCGCGCGAATCCAAAGTAGTACGGCATTCCGCAAGTCCTGAGACTATAGAGTAGAGATTGCTTCGTCGCTGAAGCTCCTCGCAATGACATACTGGGGCGCCCCATGTCATTGCGAGCGAGGCTCGCCGAGCGCGGCAATCTACCACCCATAGTCGCGGTACTTGTGAAACGCGGTAGTAGGCCGCCGGGGTGTTGACGGCGCGCCGAGAGGTCTTGTCGACTTCAACTCACCACTTTGCCATAGCGGTGGGTGGGCTGGGGGCGGCCGGGACGTAGGCACCGCAGCGCCTGGATATCGATTCGCACACGCTGCCCCCCGGCCTCATTCAGCGCCTCGCGCACGATCCGCTCCAAGGCTTCCGGCGCCATTTCCACGCGGGCGTTCAGAACCAGGCCGGCCTCCATCGGCGCTCCCGGGATCCGTCCCTGGAAAGAAGGCAGGGTCTTCGCGTCGGTGAGGTTGCCGATGTAGTGGCCTTCACCGGTGGTGAGCAGGAGTTTGATGTGCCCGATGCGGGCGTTTCGCCGGGCCAGGGCGGTCTGCAAGCGCGCCAGCAGGTCCGAACAGAAGGTCTCCCATGCCACCGGTCCCGCCGCGCCGGACAGGCGCATCTGGGCGTTCAACCAGCCGAGCACGGCCTCTCCCGCCGCATAAATGTCGTAATCCACATCCACGATCCGCGCGCCTGCCCCCGGCGCCGCAAGAACCTCCTGGAGCCACGTCTCGACTCCCGCTCCGGTCCGGGCGGACAGGTACCGTACGGCCGTACCCGGGAATTGCGATGCGAGGACTTGCTCCAACCGCACGCGTTCCTCCGCGGCAAGAAGGTCCGCCTTGTTGATGACCAGCAGATCGGCCTCTTCCAGTTGCTTGCGGAAGATGTACGCGGCGTCGGGATGCAGGGCGTCCCCCGCGGGGGCCAGGACCTCCCGCAGCCGCCACGGATCGGCCAGCACCGACAGCGGCGCCAGGACAAATTGCTCCCTGAACCTGTCTTTCAGCGGCTGGAGGATCGTGGCGGATAGATCGGTGCAACTGCCGACCGGCTCGCCGATCAGGACATCCGCCTGAGAGGCCAGCAGTTTCTCCGCCGCGTAGATCAGGCCGGCGAAGTTGCAGCAGAAGCAGCTTCCCGCCACTTCCCGCACGTTCAGGCCTTTTTCCGCGAGCCACTTCGTGTCCACCAGATCGGGGGCCTGGTCATTCGTAATCAATCCGACCCGCTTGCCCTGCCTCATCAGCCACTCGGCCGCCCGCCACAGCAGCGTCGTCTTACCGGCACCGAGGAACCCGCCGACAAATACCAGTGGGACTTTCTTCATGCTGTTTGCCCTTTCGATTCTGAGACCGAGGTCTTGGCTCCGATGGATGCACGTCTCATGAAGACGGCGGGGGAGATCAGACACTGATACAGCAAACCGCCCGACAGGGCCCCGACAATCGGAGATAGAATATAGACGCTGACAAAGCCTCCGCGCGGTCCGGGGATGGCGATCGGTCCCCAGCCGGCGAAATAAGCGAACAGTCTCGGCCCGAAATCACGCGCCGGGTTAAGACCGGCCTGTGTCAGCGGGGCGATCACCGAGATGAGAATGGAGACCGTCAGACCGATGAACAAAGGAAACAACCGGCCCCCCGGTCGCGACACGTTCTTGGGGTCCGTCACCGCAAAGACGAAGAAGGCCAGGAACGCGGTTCCGATTCCTTCCGCCAGCATCGCCTGTACATGGGTGACCGAGGCGTCCGTCCAGTGCAGGGACCGGGCGATCGCGGGATTCGGGAAGTACTCGCCGTAAACCATCGCGGACAACTCGCTCCCCATTGATCCCCGCACAATCCCGTGGGCTGACTCGAACTGGTCGAGGACCGACGAGAAGAGCACGTGGAGAACGGCGGCTGCCAGAACCGCGCCAAGGAATTGGGAAAGGACGTACGGCGGCACGCGCCGCCAGGGGAACCCTCGAAAGGCGGCAAAGGCAACGGTCATCGCCGGGTTGATATGGGCGCCCGAGACGGCGCCGGTGGCGTAGATCGCCAGGGAAACGGCGACGCCCCAGACCACAGCCACTTGCCACAGCCCTTGTTGGGCCCCCGTCAGGACCGCCGCATGGACCGAGCCAACGCCGAAGAAGACGAGGATGAAGGTCCCGGTCAATTCGCCGAGACACCGGCGCGGCAGGGGGGTATGCTCACTCATCGGGGTCGCTCCAACTCTCACCTACAAAGACGCCAACAGCATATCGATGGTCCGGCGGTACTCTTCGAGCGTCTGCTTCCATTTCTTCAGGCAGGCGGCACCTTTGGGAGTCAGGCGGTAGCGGCGTTTGCCCGGCCCCGGTTTCAAATGCTCCCAATCCGATAGAATCAGGCCCTCCGCCTCCATCGCCTGCAGCGCCCGGTAGACGCCGGTATGATCCGGCGGCTGCTCGGCAAAGACAGCCAGATGACGGAGGTGCTCGGTGAGCGCATAGCCATGAGAGTCTCCCTGGGCCAGCCGGGACAGGATCAGCGGCCGCAGCAACTTCGGCAACGTCTTGCCGGTACACGCACAGTTTTTCAGGTCCTGCATGAGACATGCTCCAATATGTGACATACTCACATATCAAGTCGCTGGGGGAAACGCAAGCGAAATCCGCCAAAAAAAAGTGCAGCACGCGCGACCGCGCGTCGGGTGCATGACCGTTGTTGCGCAGTGTTCGGAGTTCCGCCTTATGAGTTTTTGACGAGCAAGTTCGGTAATCAGAGCCCGGCGCCGGGCGCTCTTCGTAGGGCGAGCGTCCCCGCTCGCCGAAGAGGTCGTGCGAGGACGCACGACCTACGCCCAGAGCGGCCCGCGCGGCCATTACCGAAGTTGTTCGTCAAAACTCATTAGGCGGGTCAAACAGTCCGGACAGCCTCTGAAGTCCTGCATCTGCCTAAAGTGGAGTCGGCTGCGCCGGAAGACTCTCAAACCCGCCTAAGGGCGGAACTCCAAACCGCGCAACAACGGTCATGCACCCCCGCGCGTCCGGACGAAGGGAAGTGTTTTGACATGGTTCTCGAAGTCCAGTAGGATACATCGGTCATCGGGTCGAAGAGGTTCTTCGCCCGCCGTAGGCGTCCTGCAAAGGGAACATGGAAAGGGGAGCATATGAGTCGCGCTGTGATTGTCAGCCTGCTGAATCTCGTTCTCATGGCATCCGCAGTTGTTTTCGCCGACACGATTTCCCCCCGGCAAGTGGTCCGGGCCGTAGGGGCCGAGCAGGGGATCTGCGTGGTGGTGGGGGAAGGGGCCTGCGATCTGGCACTGGACCTGGCCCGGGGGACCGAATTGCTGATCTATACGCAATCGCCCAGCGGCAAGGAGTTCGAGGCGACCTGCCGCCGGGCAGATGAGGCGGGCTACTATGGGAGCCGGATCTTCGTGGGCCGGGAGGGCCAGAGGCTGCATCTGGCGGGTGATATCGCCGATGTCGTGATCGCCCTCGGCCGGCCCGGATTCTCCGACAGCGAGCTGCTGCGGGTCGTTCGCCCGGGGGGCAAGATCGTCCGCCAGCCCATTGCTCGGGTCGAGGGCGGGACGCCCGCGCAGCGCGGGCAGGATGCCCGCGACACGGTGCTTACGAAGCCGTTTCCGTCGGGCGTGGACGATTGGACGCATCCGTACCATGGTCCGGACAACAATCCGCAATCGAAGGACAAGGTGATCCTGGCGCCCTATCTGACGCAGTTCCTGGCGGAGCCGCGCTATGCGCCGCTGCCGCAGGTGGGTGTCGCGTCCGCCGGCCGCATCTTCAAGGCCTTCGGGCATGTCGCATTCAAGGAGCGGGAGGAGCCGTTCCTCAATAAGCTCGTCGCCTTCAACGGCTATAACGGTTCGATCCTGTGGCAGCGGGACTTGGCCGAAGGCGTCATGATCCACCGCAACACGATGATCGCGACTCCGACGAAGCTGTACATGGGCGACGACAAGTCGTGCAAGGTGATCGATACGGCCACCGGCAAGCTGCTGGAGGAGATTGTCCCACCGGTCGAGACAGCCGGCGGGACGTTCTGGAAGTGGATGGCCCTGGAGGAGGGAGGACAGAAGGCGGAAGGCAGAGGACCGCAGGCGGCGGCGTCCGTCCTTTATGCCATGATAGGGGAGCAGGAGCAGCGGGATTCGACGAAGCGCTGGCGGATCGACAAGCACGGCTGGCCCTGGAACCCGATCTCCGAGGGGTGGAACCAGCCCCAGAATCCCTGGGGCTTCGGCCGCCACGTTCTGGCCATAGACCTCGAAACCAAGAAGATCCTCTGGAGTCACCGCGAGCAGGACCCGATCGACGGGCGGGCCATCTGCATGAAGAACGGACGCCTCTACTTCTTCCGCTTCGGGGACTACCTGGTATGCCTCGATGCCAAGACCGGCCGCGAGATCTGGCGCCGGACGCCGCAGAACGCCCCGAAGCTGTTCGCGGCCCTGGGCGATTATCTCCACCGCCAGGACTGGCGGACAAACTGGCGGACCACCTGCTACCTCAAGTGCAGCGACCAGGCCCTGTACTTCGCCGGTCCGCCCATCGGCAAGCTGCTGGCCCTCTCGACAGAAGACGGCAGCATCCTGTGGGAGCACCCGTACAGCAATTTCCAGCTCGTGCTGCGCGACGACGGCCTTTTCGGCCTCAGCGGGCAGATCGACAAGCATCCGACCATGAAGTTCGACCCGCTGACCGGCAAGGTGCTCGCGGAGATCGCGCAGCCGCGCCGTGCTTGCACCCGCCCGACGGGTTCCGCAGATGCGATCTTCTTCCGGGCCGAGGACGGCTCGGTCCGGCTGGACATGGCGTCGTTGCGCCCGCAGTGGATCTCGCCGATGCGCCCGGTCTGCCAG
>VGYL01000492.1 GCA_016872975.1 Planctomycetota bacterium | reverse complement strand
GAAAAGGCCAAAGCGGTCCGGCTGCTCGATGAGCTGGAGTTCCGCGAGGCCGAAGTCCTGCGCCTGCACTACGGCATCGCCGAGCCGCGCCCGCTGAGCCTCAAGGAGATCGGCAAGCGCATGGGCCTGACGCGCGAGCGCATCCGCCAGATCCGCCGCGACGCCCTGACCAGCCTCTACGAGCTCATGGAAGGAGAATAGCATTTACGATTGATGATTGGTGATTGATGATTTATGATGGAAGATGCGAACGCAGAGAGTGTTCCGCGTGTCGCATGGATAGGTCCGATCGCCGAAACCAGTGCATAAATCATAGATCATAAATCGTAAATCCTAAATCCAAGGAGGGGCCATGGCCGAAGAAGCACTGCTCCTGACGCGGTACATTCGCGATATCCCCGACTGGCCCAAGCCGGGGATCCTGTTTCGGGACATCACGCCGCTGCTGGCGGACCCGCACGCCTTCCCGGCGGCCATCGACGCCCTGTGCGCTCCTTTCCAGAACGCGGGCGTGGAATACGTCGCCGCCGTCGAGGCCCGCGGCTTCATCTTCGGGGCCGCCGTCGCCGCCAAGCTCCGGGCCGGCTTCATCCCCATCCGCAAGAAGGGCAAGCTCCCCTGGCAGACCGAGAGCGCCACCTACGACCTGGAATATGGGACCGACTGCATCGAGATGCACCGCGACGCCGTCCCGCGCGGGGCCAAGGTCCTGCTGGTGGACGACCTGCTCGCCACCGGCGGCACCATGCAGGCCGCCTGCCAACTCATGGAGAAGGTCGGCGCCGAGATCGTCGGCATCGCCTTCGTCATCGAGCTGACCGGCCTCAACGGCCGCGCCCGCCTGGCCCCCTACACCATCCATACCCTGATCTCCTATTGATCATTGGCTCGGTCCCAAGGGGAGTCTCACAATTGCCCCGCCGGTCCTATGACTCGCGGAGGTTCTCGACTTGGCAGCCTCTCTCCTTGCTCTTGTCCCAGATTCTCTCATAGAAGTCCCGGAAGGAGCGGTTCGAGAGCCAGTTCTTCAGGGGCGCCTGCTGCACCATCGTCGCGATTTGCTCCTCCTTCTTATCCAGTCGCGTGATGCCCACTGCCTTCTCGAAAGTGTCCTTCGGATCGGGCACGCGGAACATGTCCGCCGGACACCCCGTTTCTTTCCCCATCCAGTTGGCATCCGTGCAAAACCAGCATTCCACGTTGCGGTCGCACACGCCAAAGACGGTCAGATGCCTGTGGTCGGGCCGGCAGCGTTCTTCATCTGCTTTGAGGACATCTCGCCAACTCTCGTTGTTGGCATCGCGCAGGAACACGATCAGCACCGCGCCCTTGGCCGTCAGTTCCACACACACCCTGCGGATCTCACGGCGCTGGCTCAGCCCCGAGGTCCCACGGAACAAGCCCTCGACCAACTGGGCTTGGGGACACCATCGCCGCCTCAGTCCCTCCAGGAAAGCCCGGTCCGTGCTTCCTTCCACTGAGTACCCGATCTTCATCCCAGCATCTCCCGAAAATGCATCTCGCCCAGGGGCATCTCCTCCAGCAGTTTCTTGGTCTTGTCAGGGTCCAACTTCCTGACCTCAGACGAAGGTACACCGGGCTTCACCAGATGGACCCCCTCCAAGCAGCTATCGAAAAGGTCGATGAAGTACGGGCTGTGCGTCGTGAAAATGAACTGATCTCTACACCCGGGCGCGACCAGGCGCTCGAACAACGGTTTCAGGTGGCCGACGTACAATCCATTCTCCGGCTCTTCAATAATCGTCAGCCCCGGCAATGAATCGGAATTGGAGTCCTTCCCAGACAGGATGAGATAGGCCATGGCCATGAAACGAAGGGTCCCATCGGAGATACTCTGGACGCTGAACCGATTGCCCTTCTGGTCTTCCATGAACAGGTACACCGCTTCGGGGTCGGGCGAGGTGTATGTGAACAGATCGAGCTTGGGTTCCAGCGTTCGTATGATCTCGATCAGTTTCTTCTCTACGCGGGGTCGCTCGTTATGCAGCGAGAAATAGGTGCGGGTCATGTTCTTGCCGTCTGAGAGCAGCACGGGCGATTCCCGCACAACGGCGGGAGAACGGAGACAGGATGGACTAAAGGCGTAATAGCTCCATTTTAGAAGGTATCTTCTGAAGAGATTGGCAAGTTCGCCCATGCCAGGATGCAGTTCAGAGAGTGCAGTTGTGCCACTGGAGAGAGGGACTGTGGCGTGGTCGTGCACAAAGCCCTTGGGATGAGGCCCTGGCTTCCCGGACCATCCTTCGTAAGCTATCTTCACATCACCGCCCGTGTTTTCCAGAAGAGGGGTCTGAGCGAAGCCGCCTCCCGTCGCTTTCAGTACTTCTCTGGACACGTAGAGCACCTGTCCATAAGCCGAGGATTTGGTTTGGATGCCCAAGCTCAAGGAGTAGTCAAAGTCAATTTCGAGTCGCTCGTGCACCAGAGAGCACTCGACCTCGATCTCGATGTTTCGTTCCGGGGCGTAGACATTTCGGAGATTCCATGTCTCGCCCAGGGAGGTACGGAGAGCGTCCTCCAATGACTGGCTGGCGGTGAGTCCCAGGAATCGCATCGCGGCGCACAGATTTGTCTTGCCGGCGTTGTTGGGGCCGATCAGGACATTGACTCCGACCGGCCGGAACTCGACGTTCAGCAGACTCCGGAAGTTATTGACACGAAATCGCTTTAACATAGGTCTTCTCCATACCTGCACGCCGCATTCTCGATCAGGCTGGATGCCAGTATAGCACAAAGCCGTGCAGAGACAACGCGTGCTTCCGGCCTCCACATTCCATTACGTCCTCATCGCCACGACCACGCGGTCGTGGGCCTGGAGGTCTTTGTCGATGCGGATCTGGGCGAAGACGCCGGTTTGCTCCAGCAGCTCTCGGACGGCGGGGCCCTGCGTGTAGCCGATCTCCAGGAGCAGGATGCCGTCGGGCTTGAGGAATTGGTCCACCTTGGTGACGATCTTGCGGTAGAGGTCCAGGCCGTCCGGTCCGGCGTACAGGGCGATCCGCGGCTCGTAGTCTTTCACATTCCTGTCCAGGACCTCGTATTCCGCGGCACGAACGTACGGCGGGTTGCACACGATCAGGTCGAACAGGTCCAGTTGCGGGACCAGCGGCTCAAACAGGTCCCCCGGACGCAGCTCGACCCGCTCCTGCAATGCGTATTTCTCCACGTTCTTCGCCGCCACGGCCAGCGCGGGCTCGGAGACATCCGTCGCGAGGACCTTGGCGTCCGGAACGTTCTTGGCGATAGCCACCGCGATGATGCCGCACCCGGTGCACAGGTCGCAGATCTGCTGCGGCCCGGTGCGCTTGCGGAGGAACTCGATCGACCGCTGCACGAGCAACTCGGTCTCCGGCCGCGGGATCAGGCACGCCGGCGCGACCTCGAACGCGATCGAGTAGAACTCCGTCCTGCCCACGAGGTAGGCGACCGGCTCCTGCCGGCCCGCCCGCTTGACCAGGTCCCGCAAGCGGTCCAACTGCTCCTGAGCCACCACCTTGTTGTACTGCGTGTACAGCTCGATCCGCTTGAGTCCCAGGACATCGGACAGCAGCAGCTCCGCACTGAGGCGGGGGGCATCCACGCCTTTCTCTGTCAGGTACTGCGTCACCCACGTCAGCAGTCTCTGAATCGTCCATTCGTTCATCCGTGTCGCCTCGCTATAAGAAAGCCGTCCTCCCTGACCACGCGAATCGCGAAGTCGTACTCGTTCATTCGCAGCGCGATGTCCAGATCTTCCCGGGGGAAGTGCGGCTGCTGCGGGTCGCCGAACTTGGCGGCCTCGCCGCCGGCCAGGACGAGCCGGCGCAGCGACTCGGGATCGGGCCGCCGCCCTTGCAGCAGGTTCCGCAGATACAGCGCACAGAGCTCGTCCTCATCCGTGCGGACCCGCGCGTTCCAGCCCATCGCCACGAGGGTCACCTCGGGCGGATTGTCCCGCCGGATCGCGCGGGCCGTAGCTTCCGCCACGACGAACGCCCCGGCATACACCGCTTGGGCCTGCGTCGCCGCCGCCACGCCGGTGGTCCCCGCCCGGGTGGACTGGATGACGACCTTGCCTTCCAGCGACGCTTGCGTCATCTCATACGGCGAGTTGCCGAAGTCGAAGCCCTCGGGCTTCATCCCGTCCACCTCGCCCACGCAGACGGCCCCGACGCCCTGGTCTCGCAGCCGCAGGGCCTCTTCGATCTCGGCGACCATGACGATCCGGTCCGCCCCGCGGGCCAGGGCGACCGCCGCCGTCGTGAACGCGCGGAACACATCCACGATCACGACCGTGCCTCTGGCCCGCCGTGCCCCTTCGAGAAGACTCTCAATTCTGATCTCCATACAACTCCATATCCTTCTATAGAACCAGAGGATACAGCCGTCCCACCCGCATGCAATAGGAATCCCGCTCGCGCCGCCGACGTTCCGTGCCCCGTGCCACGGACCCCGGCCCCCGGCCCTTGGCCCCCACGAACGCCAATCTCCTGACGGGCCCTCCTGGAACCCCCGCTGGGCGGCAAATTGGGTCTGTTCTGCAGAATCGGCATCGGACTGGAATCCGAACGGCTGCAGACCACAGACCGGGTGTCTTGCGTGGCTCGGGCGAAGACTACCAGGCCCACCTGACATGGCCCTGCCTTCCCGGGGCTCTTGCTTGTCACGGCGGGCCTGGCCCGGGACACTGCGGCCATGGCGCACTGGGCGAGAATCACGATTGCGGGCGTCGCCGGCCCTGGCACCCAACGTCGGAGCCGGCGCCAACAGAGTTTCGGACATCAGCGTACCCCCACCACCAACCACCGCAACCTGTCACGCCAAGCGCAGCGCGGCAACCTGTACCCCGGCGCTAACACAGTCAACCATAGGTGGGCTGTGCCCGCCGCTCTGGGGTGGTCTACCCGACGAGTCCCGAATGGGAGCCGGTTCGTTCGAGGGTCCGAACGTCCCGGCTGGTTTCGTAGATGAGCAGCCAATCGCCCGCCAAGTGACGCTCGCGACAGCCGCGCCAATCTCCGGTCAGCTTGTGGTCGCGGTACTCAGGCGGGAGTTGCCGGCCCGCGCTGAGCATCGCGATGACGGTGCGCAGCGCCGACATATCCTTCCCTTGGCGCTGGAGTCTTTTGACGTCCTTGCGGAACTGTCCTGTTCTGCGGAGTATCAGAGGCCCAGGTCCTCAAAAAGCTCTTCTACGGTCCCGAACTCCTTCACGTCTTCGCCGCGCTCGGATTTCTCCAGGGTCTCCCGTGTCAACGCGTTCGGGATCTTCACCTCGAAGGGGATGCCCCGGTGCAACACGACCTGGCGGAGGAACAGGCAGATAGCCTCCGACATGGACAGGTGCAGCGCATCGAGCACCTTCTTCGCCTGGGTCTTGGTCCGTTCATCGATTCTCACCTGAACTGTTGCCGAACTGCTCATATCAACCTCCCGTCTCACGGGGTGTCATGCCATAATCAATACATTGTCCTTACATTGTATATACGAAATCCATCGACCGAGATCAAGGGAAACTCCGAAAAACACGTCCGTCAACTGTGATTGGCGTGGTAACCAGCATGCTGAGGTGAATG
>VGYL01000491.1 GCA_016872975.1 Planctomycetota bacterium | reverse complement strand
TCGCGAGTTGTCACGATTGCTCCGAGGGCGGCCTCGCGGTGGCCCTGGCGGAAATGGCGTTTGCGGGTGGCTTGGGCGTGGAGGCGGACCTGCGGGCCTTGCCCAGAAGCCGGGATTGCGTGCGAGCGGACGCCCAGTTGTTCAGCGAATCGAACAGCCGCTATCTCGTCGAGGTATCCGGCCACAATTATGACGCCTTCGCCAAGCGCATGTTGAATCTGCCTTTCGGGCAGGTGGGCCGGGTGGTCGCGGAGCCCCGACTGACGATCAAAGCCGAGAACGGCCGGAGCATCGTGAACGCCGAGATCGACAGTCTGAAGCAGGCCTGGCAACGAACGTTGGCCTGGCAAGCGAAGAATTGATCATCGATTATGGATCATTGATTATCGAAAGAGGAGTCCGGACCTTCCTATGGAATCATCCATTATCCATCATCCATCATCAATTCCCGAAGTGCGAGCGATCATTCTACGGGCGGCGGGCATCAACACCGATCTGGAGACCGAGTACGCCCTGAAGCTGGCCGGCGCCCGGGCGGATCGGGTTCACATCAACCGGCTGATCGAAGACAAGACGCTGCTCGAGCAATACCATATTCTCATCTTTCCCGGTGGATTCAGTTACGGCGACGACGTGGCCGCCGGCAAGATCATGGCCAACCAGGTCGTGCACCACCTGTCGGAGCCGGTGCGCCAGTTCATCGACGACGGCAAGCTCGTGCTCGGCATCTGCAACGGCTTTCAGGTGCTGGTCAAGGCCGGCATTCTGCCCGGCGGCAACGGCTTCCGACAGGAAGACGTCACCATCACGCACAACGACAGCGGCAAGTATGAGGATCGCTGGGTATACCTCGCCCCGCAGACGGAGAAGTGCGTGTTCCTCGATCCCGGGCAACGGATCTACGTGCCCATCGCCCACGGGGAAGGCAAAGTCGTCGCCCGGGATGACGCGGCGCTGCAAAAGCTGCGCGCCGACGGCCATATCGCGTTCAAGTACGTCGATCGCGACGGCAACGAGGGCCCCTTCCCCGTCAACCCGAACGGCTCGGTCGATTCGATCGCGGGTCTGACGGACGCCACCGGCCGGATTCTCGGGCTGATGCCGCACCCGGAGCGGTTCATCCGCCGGACCCAGCACCCCCATTGGTCGCGTCTCGGCCCCGACCTGCAACCCGACGGCATCAAGCTCTTTCGCAACGCCGTCCGCTATGTCCGCGAAACCCGCCTCGATCCCTGCGCCGCGCAGCCGACGGCGGGCGCCGCCGCAGGTCGCGATGCCACCGCAGAATCCTGACCGTCTTGCCCGCAAGGCGCGAAACGCATCTCCGCACGCGGCGCCAAGGGACTCCCGGCCCCCTGTCCCAGAGCGTCTTGCTCGCGCCCCGGCTGTCGATCCGCATCGTAGCATGGGCATCTTGCCCATGAGTCGCAGGGCCCTCTTGGCCCCTGCTTGCACGGGCGAGAGGGGTCCCCAAACACCTTTCTTCGCGTTTCGGGGCCCCAGTCGCCCGTGAGACACATGGGCGGAGACGCCCATGCTACGGCTTCGCGGGCGGATTCTCTTTCTCGTAGTAGGTCATGAAGACCTTCAGGTCCTCGATGTCCACCTTGCCGTCGCCCCAAGCATACGGCCCGATGTCGCAGACCGACTTGCTCTTACCCCAATCGTCGATCAGCATCACCAGATCCACAAGGTCCACCTTGCCGTCGGCGTTGAAGTCCACGATGGGGATGATCGGCACCTGCCAGCTATTCCATGTGGCGGCGTCATGGCCGCTCCAGTAATACAGCATGCGCCCGTCAGGCGAGAGGCGCGGCCCAGCATCAAAGTCGGGCCCGTTCACCTTTGGTCCAAGGTTTACCGGTGCCTGCCACGGTGCAGAAATGGTGGCCCGCCTCGCCACCCATATATCGCTACCGCCAAATCCGCCCGGTCGCGGCGAGACAAATGGCTCGTGATAGTCGGAAAACAACAACAACAACCCATCCGGCGAAAGAGACAGGGCCATCCCCTCGAAGTACGGACTATTCACAACGGGGCCGAGATTGACCGGTTCACCCCAGAGGTCGTTCACGTTAGCACGTCGTGCCAGATAGATGTCGCCACTACCATGCCCGCCGATCCTGTACGATGCAAAGTAGAGCTCCGAACCGTCCCCCGATATCCAGGGAGAGCTGCTAAAGCCAGTAGCGCTGTTTAGTTTCGGGCCTAGATTTACAGGAGGCTCCCAGGGGGCATTCATGGTCGTTCGCGTCGTCATGTACAGGTTCTCGAGCCCGTACCCACCGGGGCGCTGGGAAGTGAAATAGAGCGTAAGCCCGTCGGCTGAGACACACGCAGCGTAGTCCATCTTTGGACTGTTGACGATAGGGCCGAGATTCTGCATCGGACCCCATTGATCCTGCGTGGAGGCACGTCTGCGAACCCACAAGTCCATGGCCCCATACCCACCAGGCCTGTCTGAGGAGACGTACATCTCCAAGCCATCCGAGGAGAAGCACTCGACCCCGTCATGCGCCGCGTCGAAGTCCGGAATGACCGTCTTGAGATTCACCCGGTCGCTGAATGTGAAATCCGCGTGTGCTGGTTGAGTGTCGAGACCGGAGAGCAGACCAAGTCCAATCAATGACATTGCCAACATCGGAATTTCAGACACTTTCATCTCACACCTTCCCTTCTGCCCGAAGGCAACACATAGAACTGCTATCCCGTTGTCCCGCCTTCCGACAGAGAAGGCGAGTTGATACCCAAAGGGGCCGTCAATAGCGCCCCGGAGTCTCCTCGGCGCGGCGACCGGAAACTCCGAACACGGCTCCCCGCTGAGGATGGCAGAGAATTGCCTCATGTCGGCCCGCGCCTTCTGTCGGTCGTGGAGACAGTCGTGATACCGGGCCCGGCTGGAGTAGGCGTAGGCGTCCTGTGGGTCGGCCTCGATTCTGCGGGTGTAATAAGCGACCATCTCCCACAAGTGCTCGTCGAGCGTTTGGCCTGGGCCGAGTGCTTGCGTGGCGGGAGTATCCCGGCCGAGATCGGCAGCCCACACCTCGAAGTAAGGTGGGCCGAGGCAGAACGCGAGTTCTGCTCCATCCGGGGCCCAGGAGCCAACCGTGATCTGCCCATCCAGAGTTCGTGCCGGCTCGGCTCGGTCGAGGCTGAGAACCCAAAGGCCCGTCCTGTCATCGCTGTCATTGCGACCGGCCAGGCAAAGCTCGCGGCCATTCGCGGACCAGCCGGCTCCGCCCCAGGTTCCGACGGGCGCCGGGCGCTCCGCCACGAGGACCTGGGAAGCCAGATCCTTGATCTTCAGGGATCCGTCTTCCAGGTAGGCCACATGCCGACCGTCGGGCGATACGGTGGGATAGGCGTTCGAGCACGGCATGATCCGTTTCGGCTCGGCCGTCCCCCCAGCAAGGGAGATCGAACAGAGCGCGTTGTCCGCACGGGAATGATAGTAGAGGCTCGTCGAATCCTGGCTCCAGGAAGGCCAGCCGCCCCGCGCGAGACGCCGGGGCTCGGTCCCATCGGCGCGCATGACCCAGACCTCTTCCTCCGCCAGCATCCGATGCTGATTCCGCCGTTCGGCGGCGACGAATTCCGCGACGCGAAGGAACTGGCAATCCCGCACAAACGCGATATGTCTGCCATCGGGGGACCACCTCGGGTCCTTCCCCGGAACGATCAGCAACTCGGTTTCCCTCGTGGCGGGATCGAAGACCGCCACACCACTGTAGCCGTGCACTCCCAGACTGAAGGCCAGCTTCCTGCCATCCGGCGACCAACCGGCACTGAATCCGTCTGTGGTGACGCGCCGGGCCTTGGCGGAGAGGCGGCGGTACGTCTCCTCACCTTCCACCATCGGCAAGAAAGCCGCACCAGCAGGCTCACGATCCGCCGGATGCCACGAGCGTCCAGCTTCCAGCGTGTCAAAGACGTACTTGCCGCACCAGTCCCGGAACTTGGTGCGGGCCTCGTGACCGGAGTTGATGATCTGGCGGTATAGGGCGGCCGCCTCGTCATACTGGCCCAGAACGGTCAGGGCAGCGAAGACATGGTACTGAAAGACAGGCTTGCCGGGCCGGAGCCTCAGACACTCCTGCGCATCGGCAATCACACGCTCGTAGTCGCCCATCCGCAGCAGGGTCTCGCTTCGTTGAACAAAAAGGTCGACACACTGCGGGTCGCCCTTCGGCGTCAGCGACAGGGCAACGTCATACTCCGCCACCGCCTCTTCATACTTGCCCAGCTCGCGCAGGGCCATCGCCCGCAGGCCGTGGCCCAGCGGGTCACGCCCCCGCAGATAGGTCATGCCCAGAGCGTCATCCCGCATCTTCTCATACTTTCGGGAGGCATAGTAGGTGAAGGCCCGCAGGCGCAGAGACTCGTAGTGGTTCTCCAGCCGCAACGCCTGGTCGAGCGCGGCCAATTGCTCCTGGACCGTCATCGCGGTCATGGCCCGCAGGAAATACGCCTCGGCGGTGTCGGGCAGCAAGGTCTGTGCTTTCTGACGGTGCTCCTCGATTCCTTTCAGCTTCTCGGCATCCGGATTGCCGCTTTCCCACAGGATCCGCGCCAACAGCGCGTGGGCGGCACCGGCAATGGCCGGTGGCTCGTTCAGGAGCCCGTTCAGCACCGTCACGGCCTCCTCCGTCCGCCGATTGTCCGCGAGAATGCCGGCCTCGAGAAGCCGGGCCTCCGATCCGACGTGCTTGCTGTCGAGAATGGGCCTGATCGTGTCCAAGGCCGCTTCCCGGTCGGCCTTGGCGTACTGTTCGCGGGCCTGGGAGAGAATCTCCTTGTGCCGCAAGCCTTCGGCCTGCTGGCGGAAGCCTTCCGCCTCGGCCAGCCGAAGGCGGGCCTGGTTCCACTGCGAAAGCACGCCCACCGCCGCCCCGGCGGCCACGGCCAACACCAGAGCTGTCAGGACCTGGGAGCGGTGCCGCCGGAGGAACTTGCACAAGCGATAGCCCGTGCTGGGACCGCGGGCCAAAACCGGCTCGTGCTCCAGGTGCCGGCGGATATCTTCGGCCAGGCCGCTGGCAGTCTCGTACCGCCGGGTGCGGTCTTTCTCCAGGGACTTCATCACGATCCAGTCCAGATCGCCGCGGACCTGCTCGTACGTCGAACGGAGGTACGGCAGTCGTGGCGAGGGCGTCCCGCCCTTGCGTCCCGAGGCCATCTTGGCCTTGCTCTCTTCCGTATCGAGGCCGATGCCACGAAGACGCGCGGGCAGGATGCCCGCGACACGCAAGGGCAAGATGCCCTCGCCACGGCGAGCGGGGACGCTCGCCCCACGAAGAGCAGTCCGGATTCGGGTCGAGGGTTTGACCGGCTCCTGCTCCCGGATCACCCGCTGCATCTCGACATAACCCGCTTTGCGGAGTTCCTCTTCACTGAAAGGCGTGGTCCCAGTCAGCAGCTCATAGAGCAGGACGCCCAAGGAGTAGATGTCCGAGCGGGTGTCGATGTCCAGATCGCTCAATTCGGCCTGCTCCGGACTCATGTAGGCGGGCGTGCCGATCAGGTGGGCATAGCGGGTCAAGAGCGTCTTTTCCGTCAGCTTCTGGTTGGTGGCCTTGGCGATCC
>VGYL01000490.1 GCA_016872975.1 Planctomycetota bacterium | reverse complement strand
AGGGAACCAGGCCGATAGAGTCTTTGTCAGGAACTTCTACCACACATTCGGACATCTTTTTGGTTGCGGCCGAAGGCCGCGCTAGGACAAGATTGACCCAATTGACCTCATTGACCGCATTGACGATGGGGTCAATGAAGTCAATAGGGTCAATGCGGTCAATGAGGTCAAGAAGAGAGCCCATCACCCCGGGCGGCAAGAAGGAGCCGCGTCACGCCTTGTCCAGGGCCTGCTCGATGTCCGCCAGGATATCGTCGAGGCTCTCGATCCCCACCGACAGCCGCACAAAGTCCGGCGTCACCCCCGTGGCCAACTGTTCCTCGGCCGCCAACTGCTGATGGGTCGTGCTCGCCGGGTGAATCGCCAGGCTCTTGGCATCGCCGACGTTGGCCAGATGCGAGATCAACTCCAGGGAGTCGATGAAGCGCCGGCCCGCCTCCAGGCCCCCTTTGACCCCGAACCCCAGGATGGCCCCTGCCCCTTTGGGTAAATACCGGCGGACCCGCTCCTTCTCCGCGCTCCCGTCCAGGCCCGGGTAGTTGACCCAGGACACTTTCGGATGCTTCGTCAGGTACCGGGCGACCGCCAGGGCGTTCTCCGAGTGCCGGGGCATCCGCAGGTGCAGCGTTTCGAGACCTTGCAGGAACAGGAAGGCGTTGAAGGGCGACAGCGCCGGCCCGAGGTCCCGCAGGAGCGTGACGCGCGCCTTGATAATATAGGCAATATTGCCGAGCGGCTGGAGCGCTTCGACGAAGTTGATTCCGTGATAGCTCGAGTCCGGCCCGGCGATCAGCGGGAATTTGCCGTTGGTCCAGTCGAAGCGGCCGGAATCGACGATCAGGCCGCCGATCGAGGTGCCGTGGCCGCCGATGAACTTGGTGGCGGAATACACGACGATATCGACGCCAAAGTCAATCGGCCGCAGGAGATACGGCGAGACCGTGTTGTCGAGCACGAACGGGACACCCTGGGCGTGCGCCAGGGCGGCAATTCCTTCGAGATCGGCGACGTCGAGCTTGGGATTGCCGATGGACTCGGCATAGAGTGCCTTGGTCCGCGGCGTGATCGCCCGGCGGAAGGCGTCCAGGTCGTTGGAGGGCACAAATTTCACCGTGACGCCCAGGCGCGGGAACGTGTAGTGAAAAAGGTTGTACGTTCCGCCGTAGAGGTTGTCCGCCGAGACGATCTCGTCGCCCGCCTGGGCGATATTGAGCAGCGCCAGGGTAATGGCCGACTGGCCGCTGGCGACCGCCAGGGCGCCTACACCGCCATCCAGGGCAGCCATGCGCTTTTCCAGCACGTCGGTGGTCGGGTTCATCAGGCGGGTGTAGATATTGCCGAACTCGCGCAGGCCGAAGAGATTGGCGGCGTGCTCGGTGCTCTTGAACTGGTACGAGGTCGTCTGGTAGATGGGGACGGCCCGGGCGCCCGTCGTCGGATCGGGCTCATGTCCGCCATGAAGGGCCAAAGTCTCCACTGCCAGTTTCCGGTCGGTTTTGCTCATCGAAAGTACTCCTTAAAAACATCCTGCATTCCTACGGTCGTGCTATGGTATGGTTCAACTTCGCCTCTGTCAAACAGAATGCTTTGCCTGAATTGAAGTATTAGGAGCAGCCATATTGACGGGTGGGATTGGTTTGGTTATCGTGGCCGTTCTTGTTTTCTCTTGGTTGGGTACCCTCACGGGTCGCTTGATAAACACTCTCGAAAGACGTCAACATGCTTAGGCGAACGCACACGTGTGGCGAACTCCGGCTTCCGGATGCCGGCAAGAAGGTGATTTTGGCCGGTTGGGTCCAGTCGTACCGGGACCATGGCAACCTGGTGTTCTTCGACCTGCGCGACCGGGAGGGATTGACGCAATTGGTGTTCGATCCGGAGGTGCGGCCGGAAGCGCACCGGCTGGCTCGGACGGTCCGGTGCGAGTGGGTCATTGTTGCCGGTGGCACGGTCCGCCCCCGGGGCGACGGGCTGGAGAATCCCAAGCTGGCCACCGGGCAGATCGAGGTCGTCGTCGATCGACTCGAGATCCTGAACATGGCCAGGACCCCGCCGTTCGAAACCGACGGCGAGAGCAAGACCAACGAGGAGACCCGGCTCGTCCATCGCTACATCGACCTGCGCCGGCCCGAGATGCAGCAGCGGTTCAAGACCCGCCATCAGGTCACCATGCTGGTCCGCAAGTACTTCGATGAGAACGGGTTCTGGGAGATCGAGACCCCGATGCTTGGCAAGAGCACGCCGGAGGGGGCGCGGGACTTTCTCGTGCCCAGCCGTCTCGTCCGGAACGCCTTCTACGCCTTGCCGCAGTCGCCCCAGCTCTTCAAGCAGATCCTGATGGTCAGCGGCATGGACAAGTACTTCCAGATCGTCCGGTGCTTCCGCGACGAGGACCCGCGGGCCGACCGGCAGGCCGAGTTTACCCAGATCGACGTCGAGATGAGCTTCGTCAACAGCGATGATGTCATCACGATTTGCGAGAGGCTGGTCGCGCGCATCTGGAAAGAGATCCTCGGCGTGGACGTGAAACTGCCGATCCGGCGCATGTTGTACGCGGAGGCGTTGGCGGACTACGGTATCGACCGGCCGGACCTGCGGTTCGACATGAGACTCCGGGATGTCTCCGACCTGGCCGCCCAGAGCACGTTCAAGGTGTTCACCTCGACCGTCGCCGGCGGCGGGGTCGTCAAGGGTCTGTGCGCCCCGGCCGGGGACATGCTCTCCCGGGCCGATATCGAAAAGTCGCTCACCGGGTTGGTCATGGACTACGGCGCCAAGGGCCTGTCCTGGGGCAAGATCAAGATGGAAGGCGCGACGCCCACCTTCATCGGGGGCCTCGGCAAGTTCTTCACGCCCGAGCAGCAGAAGCAACTGATGCTGCGGTTCGACGCCAAGGAAGGCGACGTGATCCTGCTGGTGGCCGACCAGGAAGCGATCGCCAACAAGGCCCTGGCGCCGCTGCGGTGCCGGCTCGGCCGGGACCTGAAGCTCTACGATCCGAGTCGCTTCGAATTCGTCTGGGTCGTTGACTTTCCGCTGTTCGAGTGGAACGAGGACGAGAAGCGGTACGATTCCGTGCACCATCCCTTCACGGCCCCGGTGCCGGAGGACCTGCTCAAGCTCGAGACCGATCCTCTGCATATCCGGTCGCAGGCCTATGATATCGTTCTCAACGGCAGCGAGATCGGCGGCGGCAGCATCCGTATCCATCGGCCGGAGGTGCAGCAGAAGATCTTCGACCTGCTCAAGATCACGCGCGAGCAGGCCGAATCGCGGTTCGGTTTCTTCCTCAAGGCCCTGGACTACGGCACCCCGCCGCACGGCGGCATCGCCTTCGGCCTCGACCGGCTCATCATGCTCCTGACCGGCACCGACAACATTCGCGACGTGATCGCGTTCCCCAAGACTCAAAAAGGCCAATGCCTGATGACCGGGGCGCCCAGCGAGGTCGATGCCAAGCAGCTCGATGAGCTGAATCTGCGGGTGCAGAAGCACTTGCACGCGGTCGATCCGCCGCCCGGACAGGCGTAACGGCAGATGGGTCCACCAAGTCCATCAGGTCCGCAAAATCCGCCGCGTCCCGGGGGATTTCGGCTCGCTGATGGACACAGTGCACGAGCGGGACGAGCACGGACGTCCGGGGGTGGGACGACTCTTGCCATTGAAAAGACCCGCCATTCGTGTACTATGGAAGGGCGGATGGGTTGTGACCCACAAGACGTGGGGGGCCCCCCGACGGATGATCGATGGTCGGCAAGATAGTCCAACGCGTTCTGCGATTCCTGCGCCTGAGTCCGCTTTCTCTGGCCGAGAAGTGCCGGATCATGTTCACCACGGCGGTCTTGTTCAGCCTCCTGATCGCCTTGCTGATCCCCTACATCTGGATGCGGCAGCTCACCGGCAAGGTGCTGCTGGATACCCATCGGGCCAGGGCCGAGGCGGTGCTCCTGCGCTCGCATTTTCGCCTGGCGCCTTCGGGGGAGATTCCCCTGGCGGAACTGAACGAGCGCGGGGTCGCCAAGGACCCCAACGAGCAGAGCCTGCTCTGGATCGATTTTCGGCGCGAGCGGGCGAAGAACGGTTTGGCGCGCCTGGGCCCGGTGCAGAAGAAGCTGCTGGACGGCGTTCGGGACAAGGGGCGACAGGATGAAGCCGTTTCGCTCAGCCGGGTCGAGGGCACCTTGCAGAGTGACTACGTGCGGCTGTTTCGCGCGACCGAGGGTTGCGTGAGCTGTCACAACGCCCAGGCGGCGGGCGGCGCCTTTGCGCTCAATGAAATCGTCGGGGCGGCCTTCGTCCAATCGCGCGGGGTCGGCGGCGAACTCCGCAAGATGCTGTTCATGAACCGCATCTGGACGCTCATGGCCGGTATTATCGGACTCACGGGTGCTACCGTGACGTTCTACTGGATCACGCAGCGGGTCATTCTGCGGCCGATCCGCCAATTGCGGGCCTTGGCCAACAACGTGGCCGAGGGGAATCTGGACGTGCGCAGTTCCATCGACACAGGCGATGAATACCAGAAATTGGCCGAGGCCTTCAACCACATGCTCGACCATCTCCAGGCGGCCCAGGAAGACCTGCGCGAGGCCAACCGCCGGCTCGATGCCAAGATCGTCGAGCTGTCCGAGAGCAACCTCGAGCTATTCCGGGCCAACAAGCTCAAGAGCGAGTTCCTGGCGAACATGTCGCACGAGTTCCGCACGCCGCTGAACGCGATTCTCGGATTCGCCCAGGTCCTGCGGGAAAAGCCCGGCCTCCTGAAACGGGAAAAAGGTCAACGCTACGCGGAGAACATCATCACCAGTGGCAATCGCCTGCTGGCCATGATCAACGACCTGCTGGACTTGGCCAAGACCCAGGCGGGCAAGATGGAGCTGCGGATCGCGCAGGCGTCGGTCTCCCAGATCTGCGAGTCGTCCGTCGCGTCGTTTTCACTGCTGGCCCGCAAGAAGAAGATCAAGATCTACCAGGAGATCAGCCCGAATGTGCCTCTGATTACGACCGACGTGGGCAAGGTGCAGCAGATTCTCTACAATTTCCTGAGCAACGCGGTGAAGTTCACGCCGCTCCGGGGCCGCGTCGACGTCCTGGCCTCGATGCCGGACGACAAGACCGTGCGCATCGCCATCAGCGATACCGGCTGCGGCATCGCCCAGGAGGATCAGGACCTGATCTTCGAGCAGTTCCGGCAGGCGGACGGCTCGCTGACCCGCGAAGCGCCGGGCAGTGGTCTGGGCCTGGCCATCAGCAGGGAGCTGGCGGGCATGCTGGCCGGCACCATCGGCCTGCGCAGCCAGGTCGGCGTCGGCTCGACGTTCTGGCTCGACCTTCCCGTCACCCTGCGGCCGGCGGAGAGCGGGCCGGGACCGAAATCCGGGGCCATCTCGGCACGGATCGAGGATTTCCGGCCCCGACGGGCCACGACCCTTCCTCTCAAGTCCGAAGCTGCCAAACCCGAATTGAAGGAGTAATTCATGCGCGGCATTGCCATTGTTGGACTTGTCTATTGGGTTTCTCTGGGCAGCCTCGTCGAGCGGGGTCTGGCCCAGCCTTCCGGCCCGACGCACCCGTTTTCGGTGCGGGACATGCTGGC
>VGYL01000489.1 GCA_016872975.1 Planctomycetota bacterium | reverse complement strand
GCGGTGGGGCAGGGTGAAGCCCATCACTTCGGCCTGACCGAGTTTCTCGATTGCCTCGCGGATGCCTTCGGGACGAGCCACGGTGCCGTCTTCATTGAGCTGATTGCCCGTGCGGTCCACGCTCTCGGCCCGCGGGGCGATGAAGTCGGCGCAAAGCTCGCCGAGCGCTTCCAGCACCATCTCGTAGTTGCGGACCGCCTCCGCCTCGTCGCCCGGCGCGTAGTCGAACTCTTTGCGGAAGCGGAACCCCTCTTCGAACGCTTCGGCCAGTCGGGCCAGATCGAGGTGCCGGAACAAGAACCGAATATCGTCGTTGTCCGTGTAGAAGTTACCCATGCCCTACCCTATGAATTATGATTGATTATTTATGATTTATGATTTGGCGACTTGAAATGTATAATTCCGCCATCCCGAATCATAAATTATAAATCATAAATCGTAAATTACCTTACGCCTTTTTCCTTGATCGCCTTGATCATCCGGGGCACGACCTCGTTCAGATCGCCCAGAATCTTGTAGTGGGCGACGTGCAAGATGGGGGCGTCCGGGTCGTTGTTGATCGCGACGATCTTCTGGCTCTGGGCCATGCCCGCCTGGTGCTGGATCGCGCCGCTGATGCCGACCGCGATGTAGAGGCTCGGGCGGACCGTGGTGCCGGTCTGGCCGACCTGGTGGTCGTGGTCGATGAAGCCCAGATCGACCGCCGCCCGCGTGGCCGCCGGGGCGCCTCCCAGGCAGTTGGCCAGGTCCCAGACCAGCTTGAAGTTGTCCCTGCTGCCGACCCCGGCGCCGCCGGCGACGATGATGCGGGCCGCCTTGAGATCGACCTTCCGGGGCCGGGTGTGCTCTTCCAGAATCTCCAGCGGCAGATCGCCGTTGCCCAGCTTGACGCTCTCCTTGACGATCTCGCCCCGGCGTTTCGGGTCCGTCTGCGGCATCGGCATCACGCCCTCGCGGACGGTCGCCATCTGCGGCCAGCGGTCGTAGTTGATGATCGTGGCGATGATGTTGCCGCCGAAGGCCGGGCGGATCTGGAAGAGCAGGTTCTTGTGAAGCTGGCCCTCTTTGGCGGTCTGGTGGTCGCCGATCTGCAGGTCGGTGCAGTCGGCCGTCAGGCCCGCCTTGGCGGCACTGGCGACCCGTGGCGCCAGGTCCCGGCCCGACACCGTCGCGCCATACAGCACGATCTGCGGCTGGTGCTTGTGGATCAGGTCGAAGATCACCTTGCCGTAGCTGTTCGTCTGGTACGCCCCGAGGGAGGGATGCTCGACCAGATAGACCTTATCCGCCCCGCATTGGACCAAGCGGGGACAAAGCCCCTCGACCCCTTGTCCCAGCAGCACGGCGGCCAGTTTCACCTTCAGCGTATTCGCCAGGTGCCGCGCCTTGCTCATCAGCTCCAGCGGCGTCTCCTCCAGCCGCCCCCCATGCTGCTCCGCGAACACCCACACTTCACCTTGTCGGTTGACTTCAATCATGCCTTGTATCTCGTCGTTTGTATCTCGTAGATCCCAGTTATCTGTCGCAAGAATATCTTACACAATAATCCACCTTATGTCGCCCCCACGCCGGCCGATACTCGGGGCCGCACGGTGAGTGTCTCGGTTCTTGCGGTCATATCAGGCACTTTTGGCCTCTGCTCATCCGTGGGCTCTTGGGGGCGCTGCCCCCAAACCCCCGGCATTTTTCGCTTTGGGCCAATAGCATGGTAGAAGAGCTTGCCCTGCCTCTTGCCGGCGGCGAGCGTTCCTGATAGACTGGGGTTGCTGCTGCGGAGGATAGGGCTCTGCTGGCAAGCACCCCGAGCGCCGCAGCAGTCCAGTGGCATGGGCGATGCTGGCATTGCGGCGGCATCGCCTTGCTCTTGTATCATGCTGCTGGCGCAAAGCGAAAAATGCCAGGGGTCCGGGGACAGAGTCCCCGGCCGTTCGGCAGACGCGCCGAGTCTCACGGAGGCTTTGTACGCGTCAGTCATCCGTCAACTTTGCCTCCGCAGGTAACGTAGCTCGAATCGTGGCTTTCAACTTGTCGCCGGCTTCCTTTCGTTTGTCTGCGTCCCACTCCCACAATATGGTGAGGTGGTGATTTGTGTCGAAGTGGGGGCAGGACTTTGAGTCTTCGAATACATCTTTCCTGCAAGTGTAGATGACGTGCTTGCCCAATCCTTCAGCATAACCCGCTTCCCAATAGGCCCCTGGATTTCTATCCGTAAGATCGGCAATTAGGAATCGCGATGTTTGGATCTTCACTCGAAGATCATCGTCTATCAGTCCCGCTGGTTGAGGCATATCCACAAGCCTGCGCAGATCGAAGCCAGTCTTGTCCACGGCATCCTTGAACACGTTCTCGAAGACCTCTGTCAATTGCGCGTTGTCATACTGCATGGCCATGAATGCAACATGGCTGTCGGTGGTCCCTTGCTTGAGTTCACGGTAGTACTCCCAACCGGGGAATGACAACGTTGCAGCGATTTGCGTGACGTCGCTGGTTTTCTCAAAGTGTCTCTCGCCGGTGACCATGCCTTGCGCTTTGAGATGGTTGAAGACGAACAGGAGTTCGCCAGGAGAGGCGGCCCCAACAATTGCCTCAAGAGCGAGTATATCACGGCGGATGCAATCGCCGCCAGCCTCCGTATTATCTCCCAACCAGCGAATAAAATTGTCTGCCTGCCTGGGGTGAGGCGGTCGTTCATTCTTGATGATCGATTCCACCAATTCGCAGTCGAGAGTAGGTTCGCTGTGGTGTGATTCATACCACGTCCGAATCCAGTGACTTAGCACAGCGATCTTCTGGATATCCCCCTCCAGCAAGCGATCCAAAACTTGGGAAGGAGCTATGTTGCCCAAGGTAATAGTGGTCGTCTGCATCGCCGAGAAATCGAGCGAGAAATCACCACAGCGTCTGCATCGACACACATATTGCCGGCCCGGGCAGAGATCGACCACTCTGACTTCAACTGGGTCCGTCTGGCACACAGGGCATTTCGAATCCATAGTTGCCTCTGCACCCACTCTACGCGATGATTTTGTCTTCGATCAGTTCGTGGATCATGCCGGCGACGCCTTCGTCGGTCGGGGCGATGTCTTTGCTCTCTTTGGCGGCCAGGACGACGCTCTGGATGCGGTGGACCTTGGTGGGCGAGCCGTGGCGGCCGCACCAGGCGAGGTCCGCCTGGAGGTCGTCGAGGTTCCATTGGCGGATCAACAGGCCCTTTTGCTCGAGGGCGTCGGTCTGCTCTTTCACCAGTTTGGCGAGGGCCGCCTCGCTCGCGCCGGGGTTCGCGGCTTTGACCCGCTGCTCGATCTCCGCCCGCGTGCGGGCATTCTTGTACTTCATCATCCTGCGGGCCGCCGCCACGCGGGGGGCGTTCGCATCGCCCGTGACGGTCAACAGGACGGGCAACCTGGCCCGGACCCGCTGCCAGCCATTGCCGATGTTGCGGCGGGCCGTGATCGTCTTCCCTTCGAGACCTTCCATCGCTTCAACATAGGTAATCTGCGTAATCCCGAGCTTCTCGGCCAACTGTGGGCCGACCTGGGCGGTGTCGCCGTCGATGGCCTGCCGGCCGCATAGGACGATGTCGTAGTCCAGCTTCCGAACGGCGCAGCTCAGGATGAAGCTGGTTGCCAGGGTATCGCTGGCGGCGGCACGCTGGTCGGTCACCAGGACGGCGTCATCCGCGCCGCGATAGAGTGCATCCCGCAGGATTCGCGTCGCGCCGGGCAGGCCCATCGTGATCACCGTGACGCGGCCGCCGAACCGGTCTTTGACCTGCAAGGCCAGCTCCAGGGCGTTCAAGTCCTCCGGGTTGAAAATGGCCGGCAGGGCCGCCCGGTTCACCGTCCCGTCGTCATTCATGACCTGTCCGGTGATCCGATGCGTATCCGGCACCTGCTTGGCCAGCACCACACAGTTGTAACCCACCTATGGATCTCCTACCAATCGTTCCGTACCCATCTTCGTTTCGGGATGCCCAAGTGTACCGGCCTTTGCAGGCAGGTCAACCGAAAACTGTGCCGCCGGGCCCACGACAAACGCAGCACAATCGCGCGTGGTCATGGTTATCTTCGCCCGATCTATGAAAGACACCTGGTCCGCGGTCCGCAGTCGTTCGGAGTGCCGCGTTTACGCGGGTCTGGACAGTCCGGCCCTCGACGTTGACAAGGCTTGAGCCACTGCGCGGTCTGGACCCGCCTAATGAGTTTTGACGAGCAGTTCGGTAATGTGTAGGGTGGGGCTTGCCCCACCGCTTTCCTTGGGGTCAGCTTCCTGGTGGGGCAAGCCCCACCCTACAACCACGCGTTGCCTGACGCGAGGCACATTGGCGAAACGACAGGTACGGCGCGATTACCGGACTTGTTCGTCAAAACTCATCAGGCGGTACTCCGAACGTCCTCATCGCCGAACCTGCAATGCCCTGACGACAAACGGCTTTTGCCGGCGGGGCGACCTTGGTATAATCGAGGGGTCGATAGAGACAACGAGGGCGGATGCTATTGTGTCCGAGCCTCCCATTGGTCTGAAAGGCGGCCCGTTGCTATCCGAGGGAAAGAACAGGGTTATCGCGGTGGGGAGAAAGATCCTGGTGCTGGGATTCTGTCTGTGGGCCGGTTGCGCGCCGCAACGGCCGGCGACGGATCTGTACCTGAACGCCGTGGCGCTGCGCGAACTGGGGCAAAATGAGCTGGCCATCGGCAAGCTCAACGCCGTCGTGGCGGCCGATCCGGGCTTTGCGCCGGCCTATGCGGAGTTGGGCAAGGCCTACCAGGCGGTGGGGAATCAGGCGCAGGCGCTGGCCGCGTTCGAACAAGCGGTGAAGCTGGCCCCCTGGTCGGCCGGCGATCATATGGGCCTTGCCCAGATGCGTGCGGCGCTCGGCCAATACGCGGAGGCAGCCCAGGCCTACGCCCGCGCCGCCGAGTTGGACCCGAAGAACCTCGCGGCTCTGCACGGCGCTGCCGAGTGCTGTCTGAAGGCAGGCCAGTACACGAAAGCGCTGACGTATTGTGAATTGGCCGAGAAAGCGGGGGCCGGTCCGAAGGAGACGCTGTCGCTGCTGGCCCGCGCGTACGAGGCCCAGGAAGACTACGGCCAGGCGATCGGGGTCTACCGGCGGCTGCTGGCGCTGGACGGCGACGATTCGAACGTGCTGCTGGCTTTGGGCGTAGCGTACCTGAAGGCAGGGCAGTACGACCAGGCCAGGCAGATCCTGGTTTCGGTCGCGCAGAGACGGCCGCATGATGGTGCGGCGTTTCGCAGTCTCGGCTATTGCGCCCTCAAGCTCGGAGATGTCGATCAGGCTATGCAGATGTATCGCCAATCGCTGAATCTGGACGCGAACGACTGGGAGGCCCATCGCGGCCTGGGGGTCGCCTGTATGTTGCAGGCCCGCGGGACCGACGATGTCCGCCTGCGCGATGAAGCGCTGCGCCACTGGCGGCGTTCCCTGACGATCAAGCCCGATCAGCCGAAGCGCGACGTGCTCGAAAAACTGATTCGCGAACATGCCCCCCTGCAGAATTCGCTGGAAGGATTGAATTACTGACGTCATGGAAACCGGCAAACAGGACAGAATCGCCCGGGACGCTCTGCCGGCCC
>VGYL01000488.1 GCA_016872975.1 Planctomycetota bacterium | reverse complement strand
AAGTGGCGGAGGCCGCCCGGTGGATCGAGGACCTGGCGGCGGGCGAGAAGGATAGCCTGATCAAGGTGCTGTTGTTGCCTCGCGCCGTCGCCGAGCCGCGGCTGGTCGCGCGATTCCGGGAAACCGGCGAGCAGGCCGCCCGGCGCCGCCTGGCCAAGGCCCTGGCCTGGTTCGGCAATCCCCTGGGCAACGCGCTGCTCCTGGAAGAGATGCAGAGCCTCTTTGCCGAAGAGCAGGCGGGCGGGGCGCTGCCGTGGGAGTACTATCGCCAGGACCAGAACACACATTATTGGACCGTCAACCAGGATATTGCCCTGCTGGGCCTCAGCGGCGACCGTGCGGTGTTGCCCGCCGTCCTGGCCCTGGCGGATGGGCTGAAGCTCGGGAATCCGCCCGTTCGGCAGGAGACCCAGTACAACCGCGGACGAATCGATCTTCGCCTGGTTCCCTACTACAATCGCATCATCAATATCTGCCTGGCGATCGAGCGGATGCCGGACCGGCGGGCGATTCGTACGCTGGAACGTTTTCTGGACGATCCCTACATCAGGGACGGCGTGACCCGGACGCCGGACCTGGCGGCCGAGAAGGTCTACCCGGGCATCCTGGAGAGCCGCCTCGCCGCTACCCTGGCCCGCTGCGGCGCCCGACGCGGATTCGACATTCTGGTCGGCTATCTCCACGACGTGCATCCCCTGCTGGCCGGCTATGCCCGCCGGGAGCTTGCCTCCATCCTGTCGCAAGAGCACGGCTGCGACCAGCGGCGCTGGCAGGCGCATCTCGACAGCCTGAGCTTCCCCCTGCCGGCAGCGCCCCGCCAGGCCGAGGCCGCCGAATGGTGAAGCCCCCGGCGCGCGTGGCCCGGATCACGGGTCACGGATCTACGAGGCTGTGAGAGCGAGTGTGTGTGATAAGTGGCATCGGCATCCCCCGCCTGCGCGGGGGCAGGCTCGGCTTACCGGCCTTGACGATGCCACCCTTCCACACACCCTCTGAGCCCCAATGAGCTCCTTGCTCCCGAGCCCGGAAAAGAGAAGAGGCGGTTCAGGGGGAAGGCGAATCGTCCCCTGCCATCTCACGTTATCTCTGCCACGGACCCGACGCGTCCAAGACCGCGGGCTCCCCGCGAACCGAAAGCACTGCCGAGCTTCTCCCTGAACCGCCTCTTCGCAACTCTTTGAAGAGGACCGGTATTTCGGGCTTTGCCTTCTTGAATCCGGCTCCGTCCGGCGGAACTGCCTCGATTGCGCGGCCGGCAAATCCTCCCTCGCCCTGCGGTTCGCCGTCAGCGCCGCCGCGCGGGGCGAGCAGGCGGCGCTGTTTCTCTTCGATGAGCGCCCGGAGACCGCCCTGGCGCAGGCCGCGGGCTTGCAGATGCACGTCCAACTGCTCCTCGACAACGGCCGGCTCCGCCTCCAACAGATCGATCCGGCGGAACTCTCGGCGGGCGAATTCACGCACGCCATCCGCCGGGAGGTCCGCTCGAACAAAGTGCGCGTGCTGGTCATTGACAGCCTCAACGGCTACCTGCAGGCCATGCCCGACCAGCGGTTCCTGCTGGCCCAGATGCACGAGCTGCTCACCTACCTCGGCCAGTACGGCGTCGCCACGTTCCTCGTCATGGGACAAGCCGGCACGATCCGCGAACTGAAATTCGGTCCGCAGGGTATAGAGATCGGTGAGGCGCTGCGACAATTCCAGGGAATCTTGAGCGGCGAGCCGACGTTTACCGGGGCGGCCGAGCAGTTGTTGACGGAGCGGGAGGACCTCCGCAGGCAATCGGACGAGCTCCAGAAGCAGTCTTTCGAGTTGCGCCGGTTGAAGGAGCGGGCCGAGCGGACGGCCCGCACGATGGAAGGCTTGGCGCGTTTGGTGGAAGAGAACCCCGATCCCGCGCTACGCGTCGCGCCGGACGGCCGGATTCACTATCGCAATCCCGCGTCGTTCCAACTGGACCGTCGATGGAACGGCTCTGACAAGCAGAAGGTGCCGCCGGCCGTTCAGGAAATCGTGGCGGCGGCGTATGCCCAGATGAAGGTCCTCCGTGGCGAAGTGACTTTCGGGGAGCGTACCTGTTCGCTCACGGTGGCCCCCGCCCCAGCCCGGGCACATGCCGTCAACGTGTTTGTCCGCGATATCACCGCACGCCAGCAAGCCGAAGAGGCCCGGCGCGACCTGAATATCACCCTGGAGGGCCGGGTGGCCGAGCGGACGGCGGAACTGAGGCGCCGCACCCGGCAGCTCCAGAAGCTGACGCTGGAGATGTCCGAAGCCGAGGATCGGGAGCGCGAACGGCTCGCGCACATCCTGCATGACGACTTGCAGCAGCAACTGGCGGCGGCGAAGTTCCATTTGAGTATCGTCAAGAGCCACATCAAGCACGATGCCTCCGCGCGGGAAATCACCGGGAGAGTGGACGAGATGCTCCGGGACGCGATCGCCAAGTCCCGCAGTCTGTCCTACGAGCTCAGCCCCGCCGTGCTGCGCGGTGATGACTTTGCCGAGATCTTCCAATGGCTCGCGAACGAGATGGAGGCCAAACATGGCTTGCGCGTCCGCGTGCAAGGCTGGGCGCAGGCTTCGTCCGGTCCGGTCAAAGCCCTTCTCTACCGCACGGCCCAGGCAGCCGGTTCGTCGTCGTCGTGCCGGACGGAACGGGGCCGGTGACCCGTGACCCGTCGCCAGCGCCCCGGGCCACGGATCACGAGCCACGAGCCATCCTGCGCGTGCTGCTGGCCGACGATCACGATATCGTGCGGGCCGGTCTGATCTCGTTGCTGAGCGAGCAGGCGGATGTGGAGGTCGTAGGCGAGGCGGCCAACGGACGCGAGGCCATCAACCAGGCCTATCGGCTCCGGCCGGATGTCGTGGTCATGGACGTCGCCATGCCCCTGATCAACGGCGACGAAGCCACCCGCCAGATCAAGACCCGTCTGCCCCAGACACGCGTCGTGGCGCTGTCCATGTACGATGAAGTTGACATGCGGGAGAAAATGCACGGCGCCGGCGCCGAAACCTACGTCCTCAAGACCGCGGCGCCCGAAGAGCTCCTGGCCGCCATCCACGGGCCCGGAGCCCGATCCCGAACGAGTTCTCACGAGCAAGTTCGGTAACGTGCGTGGAGTATTCCGGGCGCATCCGACGTGCACCCAGCACGGCAATTGGTGTGGCCCGGGAACGGTTCTGTGTCTATGATGGGAGGTCGGCCGGCCGTGGTTTCGGGGTGAACCCGGAGACGGGGCCGGCAGTAGTAGACGCAACGCCGCGGCCGGCGGGTGCCGTGGTGGAACGGTTTTGCAGAAGGAAACGCTATGCCGATATTCGAGTTCAGATGCGACAAGTGCGGCCACGTGATGGAGGTGCTGCAGAAGAGCCGTACGGACGCGGCGCCCGCGTGCGAGAAGTGCGGCGGGTCCGAGGTGAAGAAGCTGCTGTCCGGATTCGCCGTGGGCAAGGCCGCGGCCTCGCCGGCGTGCGATTCCTGTTTCGAGGCCCCCACCTGCGGCGGCTGCTCCGGCGGCGCCTGCCCGATGTCCATGGGATAAGCGTCCCGCGGCGGCAATTGCAGCGCTCGTGCCCCGTGATCCGGGTCACGAGCCACGAGCGACCGGCGACGAGTTGCCTGCGTCCTTCTTTGCCGACGGCGCTGTGCGAGTCTTGCTCGCGGCTTGGGGGAATCGGCCGTAGTTGTACTGCTTCTCCACCCGGCCGTCACGGTCATGCACGACGAGCAGACTGTACTCATGGGTCTGTGCCAGGTCCCGGCCCTGCAAAATCGCCTCGGTCCGGAACCGGTGGTTGCCGAGGACCTCGCCCGAGTTCTCCTGCTGGACCTTCCACCCGCCTTGCCCGTTGGGCAGGACGTGGTAAGTCACCCGCTCGACCATTCGTATACCTCCATCACACGATCGCGGCGCGACGGCCGCCGCGAGGGGATCATTTCGGGAAGGCGCCCCGGCCTGTAACGCACACCGGGCCGCGGCGCCCTTCGTGCTCATTGTGCTGCCGCGCCGCCGCACGTCAAGAGGCTTCTTGTCCCACTTGTGTCAAGTGCAGAAGGCGCGTGGTACGCCTCCTGCCGCAGTTGGCGAAGGAACGTTTGGAGTCCCGCGTTTACGCGGGTCCATGAGTCTTGCGTTCGGAGTTCCGCGTTTACGCGGGTCAAAACAGTCCTACCTCCATTTTACCTTCCGCGTTCCCAGAAGGTTGAGCCGGCTGCGCCGGAAGACCTTCCGACCCGCCTGAAGGCGGTACTCCAAACCGAAGACTCTCGACCCCGCCTGGAGACACAGCTCCCAACAGCGCGCTTCAGATCATGCCCTTTTCCGCGACGATCTTCACCCACTCTTCTCTCGACAAAGGGCATTGGCCCAACAGCCGTGCCTGTCGTGCGCGGAGGAATATCTGCTCCGGAACATGGTCGTGACCGGCCTCTTTGTTCGAGCCGCGTCTTATGCCGAACTGGGCAATAAGCTTCCCCTCATGTCTGACGAGTGCGATATCGTGCGCTCCGCCGCGTTCCACAATCTCAGCATGGAGCTTCTTGGCGATCTTGAGGGCCAGCTCTCTTGTGATCTGAGGCATTTATCACTTCTTGGGGCGGATGAATTCTTCCAGGGTCTTCTTCTGCCGCAGTGGTCCCGGCCCCAACTCGGCCTCCTTCATCTCGGCCAATATCTCGAAGGCAGCGGCGATGACGTCTTTCAGATGGAGAACCGCCTCGGCCTGTGTCTCCCCGCTGGCGCTCAGGTTGGCATCGAAGAAGGACGCAATGTACTCCCCATCGGCGGGTCGCACCACTACCTGAAACGGCTTGACCACTTCGTACGGTTCCGGCGCCAAGGACTGGATTGGCACCAGGAGAGCAGCGGCAGAGGTGGGAAGTTCAACTGACATAGGTCATCCATATACTCCAAACTCTCTATCGGCTCATTATCCAAACCCATTCTCGCCGAAATCGTCCGGCGAGTCAAGCCCGGAGGAAGGGAAGGTCGATGGTTGTCTGGCACCAGGAGCCCACGGCAAACCCGCCTACGGCTTGGTGGCCAGGTCGGCGCAGACCAGTTCCTTGTCGTTGCGGATGTAGATGCGGCGGTTGGCGAAGGCCGGGTGGGCCCAGCAGACGCCGCCGCGCTGGTTGAGCTGGTCGGTGGTCGGCTCGATGAGCCTGGTCCGGCTGATCTCGTGGAAGCCCTCGGGCGTAAGGCGGCCGATGAGCAGCTCGCCGCGCTCGTTGAACATCCAGACCTTGTCGGCGTTGCGGACCAGGTGGATGTTGGACCAGCGGGCCTTGGGCACGGCGGTCAGGTCCTCCCAGATCCGGTCGCCGGTCGTCAGATCCAGGCAGCGGAGCTCGCCATGACTGTCCACGCCGTAGATGTGCTCGCCCTGGAGGATCGGGGTCGAGATGCAGCAGTGCAGGGCATCGGTCTTGACCTCGCTATCGCCGCGCCGCTGCCAGAGCTTCTCCACACTGAGCTTGTCCTGATGGACCTTCAGCAGGAGCGAGCCGTCGTAGAAACTCGTCGCCAGCAGATGCCGGCCATCGAAGACCGGCGTGGCGATCGTGATCACCATCTTCTGCGGCGCGAAGGGATGCGCA
>VGYL01000487.1 GCA_016872975.1 Planctomycetota bacterium | reverse complement strand
CGACCTCTTTCACCTTCCACGGGTCGCAGGACCGCACGAGGACGTAGTCGATGACCGACTGGGGTGCGACGGCGTCGATCCAACCGGCGTCGAACAGGACCTTCATCGATTCGCTGGCGGGCCGGGCGTTGAAGTCGCCCGCCAGGATGATCGGACCGTCCTGCCGCTTGGAGAACAGCCGGCTGATCCGCTGGGCCTGCTGGACGCGATTGTCGTTCCGCTGGTGGCACAGGTGCGTGCCGACGAACGTCAGCGGTCCGATGCCCGCGGGGTGGACCCGGACCTCGATGGCCGCTCGCGGCTCGTGATCGAACTGATGCGGTAGAGGATGGGTGAAGGCCGCCTCGATCGGAAAACGGGACAGGATCGCCTGGCCGTACTGCCCGTCCTGGTAAGGCAGGCCCTGGCCGAAGGCGTGATGCATCTTGCAGAGTTTGCCCAGCAGAGCCGCCTGATCGACGCCGGACGACCGCTCGGTCCGCTTGTCCACCTCCTGCAACGCGACAATATCCGGCGACAGGCCATTGACGATCTTCGCCAGCCGCTCGTACTCGAACACCTTGTCCATCCCCTCACCGTGATGGACGTTGTAGCTCAGCACGCGCAGCGTCAACGGCGTCTGCGGCTGGACCGGGCCGGTCTGGCACCCAGCGAGAACCAGCAACATGAATCCAATCAGGACCGAGACGACGACTCTTCGTGCATACGGCATGGCTATCCTTCCTCTTCGAGAATCAGACCACCCACGAGCACACCCCACAAGGATTGTGTGTACCGCCCGTATTCTAAGGGACTCCACGGGTGCCTGTCACACCAATTCCCTATTTGTCCGTGAGCCAGGAGGGGCCGCACTTGGTGTCGACTTTGAGGGGAACATCGAAGCTCAGGGCGCCAGTCATTTCGTCCGCGATCCATTGGGCGTGCTTGCCGGCCTCGGCGCGGGGGACCTCGAAGACCAGCTCATCATGGACCTGCAGGATCATTTTGACCGGGAGCTTCTGCTCTCTGGTGCGGCGGTGGATGGCGACCATGGCGACCTTGATCAGGTCGGCGGCGGAACCCTGGATCACTGTGTTGACCGCGAGGCGCTCGGCCTGGGCCCGGCGGCCCTGGTTCTTGCTGCGGATGTCCACGATCCGGCGGCGGCGGCCGAGAATCGTCTCGGCGTAGCCGGTCCGCCTGGCCCTGGCGATGCACTCGTCGATGAAGGCCCGGATCGAGCCGTAGCGGGCGAAGTACTGCTCGATGAACTGCCGGGCTTCGGCGGTGCTCATACCGATCGTGCGGGCCAGGCCGAGGGCCCCCTGCCCGTAGATGATGCCGAAGTTCACCGTCTTGCACCGCGCGCGCATCTCGCTGGTCACCTGCTCCAGCGGCACGTTGTAGATCTGCGAGGCGACGAAGCGGTGGATGTCCTGGTCGGCGGCGAAGGCGGCCCGCATCGTCCGGTCCTGGGAGAAGTGCGCGAGCAGCCGCAGCTCGATCTGGCTGTAGTCGGCACTGAGAATGCAGTCGTCCTTGCTTTCCGGCACGAAAGCGCCGCGGATCTTGCGGCCCAACTCCGTGCGACTCGGAATGTTCTGCAGGTTCGGATTGCTCGAAGACAGCCGCCCGGTCGCGGTGATGGTCTGGTTGAAGGAGGTATGCACGCGGCCGGTCTTCGGATCGAGGATGGCGCCGAGCTTGTCGACGTAGGTGTTCTTGAGCTTGCCCAGCGTGCGGTACTCGAGGACCAGGCCCGCGATGGGATGCTGGTCCGCCAGGCCGTCGAGCACGTCGGCGTCCGTGCTGCGATTGGCCTTGCCGAGCCGGCCGGGCGTCAACTTGAGCTTGTCGAAGAGGACCTCGGCCAGTTGCTTGGGCGAATCGACGTTGAAGACCGTCCCGGCCTCTCTGTAGATCTGCTCGGCCACCTTGCCGATCGCCTCATCCAGTTCGCCCGACATCTGCCGCAGCAGGTCGGTGTCGATGGAGACGCCGTAGTACTCCATGTCGGTCAGCACTTCGACCAGCGGCATCTCGACCTCGTGGAACAGCCTGTCGAGCTGCGGCTCCTTTTCGAGCCGGTCCTTGAGATACAGGTACATCTGGTACGTGATGTCGGCATCTTCGCTCGAATACTCGCAGGCGGCGTCCAGGTCCACCAGATCGAACGTAAGCTGATTCTTGCCCTTGCCGATCAGATGGGCGATGGGGATCGGCTCGTAGTTGAGAAAGTCCAGCGCCAGGTTGTCCAACGAATGGGACAAGCGCTCCGGATCGAGGACGTACGAGGCGACCATCGTGTCGAAGTAGACGCCGCCGAGCGGCATCTGGGCGTTCCGCAGGACGGTCATGTCGTACTTGAGGTTCTGGCCGACCTTCCTGATGCGCGGGTCCGCCAGAATGGGCGCGAGCTCCCGGCGCACCGCCGCAACATCCAGATGCCGCGCGCCGAGCGGCCCCTTGACGGCCAGGTAGAACGCCCGGCCCGGCTCCCAACAGAAGCTCAGGCCCACCAGCTCCGCCCGCATGGCGTTGCGCGAGGTCGTTTCCGTATCGACGGAGATCAGCGTCTGCGTCCGCAGTTCCGCGAGAAAACCCTCGAATTTCTCCGGCGTGTCGATGAGCGTATAGCTATGGGCCAGGGTGGCCGCCGACGCCCGCTGGGTGTAATCGCGCGACCCCTGTAGCACCGCCGCCGTGGCGAGGGCGTCCCGCCCTTGTTCCTGCGTGGCGAAGGCATCCTGCCCCTGCACGCCGGATGCGACAGGCTCATCGTGTTCTGCAAGGCCAGGATGGCCTCGCGACGCAAGGGCGGGACGCCCTCGCCACGCGGGCGGGCTGCCGGGCGGATCGGGCGCCTCGCGAACGGAAGCCGGCGGAACCGGCGTCTGTTTTGCCTCCAGTTGGCTCAAGAGCCGGTTGAAGCCCAGCGCGGTAAAGATCTCCGTAAGTCGGCCTTTATCCGGCTCTTTGTACGCCAGCTTCTCGTAATCGATCTCGATCGGCACGTCGCAGTCGAGCGTAACGAGCCGGCGGCTGAGATAGGCCTGCTCTTTGGCGTTCCGGAGGTTCTCGCCGCGCTTGCCCTTGATCTCGTCGGCGTGCGCGTACAGGTTGTCGAGGTCGCCGTACTGGCGGATCAGCTCGCGGGCGGTCTTCGCGCCGATCAGCGGCACGCCCGGCACGTTGTCGATCGCGTCGCCCTCCAGGGCCAGACTGTCGACGATCTGCCCGGGCCCGATCCCCATCTCCTGCTTCATCGTCTCGCTGTCGGTGATCTTGCCGGTCTTGATGTCGTACGTGCGGATATGGGGGTCGAGCAACTGGAGGATGTCTTTGTCCTTCGAGCAGATCAGCACGTCGATCCCCGCGGCAGCGGCCTTCCTGGCCAGGGTGCCGATGATGTCGTCCGCCTCGTACCCGTCCGAGCACAGGACCGGGATCCGCATCGCGTCGAGGATCTCCTTGATCCGGTCCACCTGGACCGGCAACTCCTCGGGCATGGGCGGCCGATTGGCCTTGTATTCCGCAAAGATGCCGGTCCGGAACGTCGGCGCCTTGCAGTCCATCGCCACCGCGATCAGATCGGGCTTCTGCTTCTCGAGCAGCCCCAGCAGCGCGGTCGTGAAGATGAACGTCGCCTTGGTCGGCTCGCCCGAGTGGCTCGAAAGCTGCTGCCGCATCGGGGCAAAATGAGCCGCATAGATGTGCGCGTGGCCGTCAATGATATACAGGGTCTTCCCCATGTGCTTCACTCTATCCGTTGTGGATCCGCCTGTCAAGCGCACCTGCGATAGGGCGCGGAGCGGGGGTGCATGACCGTTGTTGCGCGGTTCGGAGTTCCGCCTTATGAACTTTGACGGACAAGACCGGTAATCGCGCCGCACCCTTCGTTTCGCCGATGTGCCTCGCGCCGGGCAACGCGTGGTTGTAGGGTGGGGCTTGCCCCACCGGGAAGCCGGACCCAAGGAAAGCGGTGGGGCAAGCCCCACCCTACACATTACCGAACTCGCGCGTCAAAACTCATTGGGCGGGTTTGAGAGTCTTCCGGCGCAGCCGGCTCCACGCGGGCCGATAAAAGCGGCTCTTGGGCGACAGTCTTTCCCGCCCTTGGTACCGGCCGGCTTGCTTTGTATGTTCTTAATGGAGTCCAAGAGTCGCCCGGCCGGCGGCCTTTCTCTCCGGCCGGATATCAAGATAGCAAAAGGACAGAGCCATGAAAGTCAGGTGCGGGTTCACCTTGGTTGAGATTCTTATCGTCGTGAGCATTCTCGGCATTCTGGCCGCGATCGTGATTCCCCAGTACAGCTCCGGCACGACGGAGGCCCGGGACGCCGGTCTGCGCAGCAATCTGCAGATCGTACGCAAGCAAATCGCGTTGTACAAACTCCATCACCACGGTCTGTGGCCGGCGGCGGAGGGGGAGACGCACGACGATTTCCAGCGCCGGTTGACGAGCAGGACGGATGAATGGGGCGAGCCGGGGACCCAGTTCGGTCCCTACCTGGAGCGACTGCCCACCAACATCTTCAACAAGCTTGCCACCGTTCGTATCGGCGGCGCGCCGGCCGGTTCCAACACCCATGGCTGGCGTTTCGACCCCTCGACCGGCCAGTTCCAGGCGGACGACAACCACGACAGCAACGCCGACGGCGTGGCGGATCACGTCAGCCTGTAGGGGATCGTTGCACGATCCGCGCGGAACACCCGGCGTGTGGGCCGTAGCCGTTCGGAGCTCCGCGTTTACGCGGGTCGAAACCGTCCTGCCTTCCACGTCTACAAGACCTTGAGCCGCTGCGCGGTCCGGACCCGCCGGAAGCCGGAATTCCCAACGGCTTCCGCGATGAATGGGCAATTGCCCTGGAATCCCCGCCTTTTGCGATTGCCATCTCGTGACATTTCGTGTACACTGATCCGGGTCGGAAAAGCCGGCAGGTCACGCCGGTCGTCGTGAGAAGTCAAAGGGTCAGTGGTTTTGGAGGAAGGAGATCATGAAGAATCGCATTGCACTGTGTTTGAGTGTCTGTTTGTGCCTCGGCGGCGGGCTCCGCGCCGATACGCGCTGGACCGGGGCCCGGAGCAACCTGTGGAGCGATCCGGCGAACTGGACCAACGGCGTGCCCAACGCCGACCAGAAGGCCCAATTCGCCAATGCGAGTGCCCCGGAATGTATTCTGGACATAGCCGGGGCCCAGGCCAGGCAGCTCGCGGTGGGCGACAACAGCGGCGGCCGCCTGCGCCTGGTCGCCGGCAATCTCACGGTCATGGACTGGTCCATCATCGGCTACGCCCAGGCCAACGCGGGCGAGCAGGCGGGCCACCTGGTCGTGGAGGGCGGCGTGCTGAATTGCCAGGCGCGCCTCTACATCGGCTTCCAGGGCGAAGGCAACCTGACGGTGGACAAAGACGGCGTCGTCAACGTGTACAACCAAGCCTCCGGCATCGGCCAGGAAAAGACCGGCAACGGCAACCTGTATCTCAAGGGCGGCACGATGAACCTGTGGGCCGGCGGGTCCAGTCTGAACCTGTACACCGGCAAGGCCCACATCGACTTCAGCGGCGGCACCCTGACGCTGACGAACACCGCGCAGAACCGCGACAACCTCAACCGGGCGATCG
>VGYL01000486.1 GCA_016872975.1 Planctomycetota bacterium | reverse complement strand
CCCGCGCGAGTGGCACATGCTGATCGAGCGCCTCCCGGATGGAACAGAATTCAAACTCCCGCCCCTGGAGCGGCCCGTCCTGTACCGCCGGGGCGAGTTTGTAGTGTGCCCGTAAGGGCATAATTGCACGGGCGTCCCGCCCGTGTGCGGCAGGGCCAAGATGGCTCTGCGACCCATGGGCAAGATGCCCATGCTACGGAACTGAGAGGATGTGTGAGAAGTGGCACGGGCATCCTGCCCGTGGGATCTCGTGGCATCGGCATCCTGCCGATGATCCATGGGCTGGAAGCCCATGCCATGTAGAACTGGCTTTTCACATACCTTCTGACGGCATCATGTGGAGGTTCATCGATATGATCGCGAACGGGTCCCGATGGCAGTGGGTGTGGATGTTGGCTGCGGTTCTCACCGTGGCCCCGGCCGCCTGGGCGCAGCAGAATGTCGCGCATCTGGCCTATGTCTATCCCGCCGGCGGCCGGCAGGGCGAGACGTTCCAGGTCAAGATCGGCGGTCAGTACCTCGATAACGTCAGCCGCGCGTACGTCTCCGGTCGCGGCGTCCAGGCTACCGTGGTCGAGCTCGTCAAACCGCTGAGCCAGAAGGAGATCAACACGCTCCGCGAGAGGCAGCAGGAGCTGCAAAAGCAGGGCAAGAGTCCCGCCATCATGGCCGAGCTGGCCGAGATCCGTAAGAAGCTCGCCGCCGTCAACCGCAACCTCAGTCCCGTGCTCGCCGAGGTCCTCACTCTTGAGGTCACAGTGGCGCCGGGAGCGGAGCTGGGCCCACGCCAGTTGCGGCTGCTGACGCCGCTGGGCTTGTCGAACCCGCTGGTCTTCTGCATCGGGCAACTGCCGGAGTTCTGCGAGATAGTCCCCCAGGGCCGTGCGGCCGAGGCGGAGACGACCATCACGCTGCCGGCTGTCGTGAACGGCCGGATCATCCCCGGCGGGGGGGACCTGGCCCGGTATCCACCCCGCGGGGGTCAGCAGTTTCTGCCCGGGGACGTGGACCGGTACTGGTTCGAGGCTCGCGAGGGCCGGCAGTTGGTGGTCGCGGCCCAGGCGCGGGAGCTGATCCCGTACCTGGCCGACGCCGTGCCCGGCTGGTTCCAGGCGGTCGTGGCGCTCTACGATGCCGAAGGGAAAGAGCTGGCCTACCGCGACGACTACCATTTCCAGCCCGATCCGACCCTCCATTACGAGATCCCCAAGGACGGCACGTACGTGATCGAGATCCGCGATGCCATCTACCGCGGCCGGGAGGATTTCGTCTATCGGATCGCGCTGGGCGAACTGCCGTTCGTGACGAGCATCTTCCCGCTGGGCGGTCCGGCCGGCGCCGCCACGACGGTCGAGCTCAAAGGCTGGAATCTCCCCGCGGACACGCTGACGATGAACGCGAAGGACAAAGGGCCGGGCATCTACCCGCTGTCCGCGTCCCAGGGCGAATTGGTCTCCAACCGTATTCCCTTTGCCGTCGATACGCTGCCCGAATGTCGGGAGCGGGAGGGGAACGACTCGCCGCAGGAGGCACAGGCGGTCACACTGCCGATCATCATCAACGGCCGTATCGATCGTAGCGGCGATTGGGACGTGTTCCGTTTCGAAGGCCGTGCCGGCCAAGAGATCGTGGCCGAGGTGCAGGCACGCCGGCTCGAGTCCCCGCTGGATTCCGTGCTCAAGCTGACCGATGCCGCCGGCCGGCAACTGGCGTTCAACGACGACCACGAGGACAAGGGAGCGGGCTTGAAGACGCACCACGCGGATTCGCTGATCCTCGCCACTTTGCCCGCGGCTGGGACGTACTACCTGCACATGGGCGATGCCCAACGCCGGGGCGGCACGGAGTACGCGTACCGGCTGCGTCTGAGCCCGCCGCGGCCCGATTTCGAATTGCGGGTCGTGCCCTCGGCCATCAACGCCGGCGCCGGCCAGACGGTCCCCCTCACCGTTTATGCCTTGCGGAAGGACGGCTTCTCCGGCGACATCACCCTGGCGTTGAAAGACGCCACGCGGCCGCTGGCGCTGGGCGGCGCCTGGGTGCCCGCCGGTCAGGATCGGGTGCGTGTGACTCTGACGCTCCCGCCCACGCCCCTGAGCGAGCCGCTGAGCCTGGCCTTGGAGGGCCGGGCGACAATCCAGGGCCGGGAGATCGTGCGGCAAGCCGTACCCGCGGACGACATGATGCAGGCGTTCTTCTACTGGCACCTGGTGCCGGCGGAAGCCCTGAACGTCGCGCCGCTCAAACGCGGCGTCACCCGAACGCAGGCGGCAATCCTCAGCGAGCAACCCGTCAAGATCCCCGCCGGCGGCACAGCCCGCGTCCGCGTGGGACTGCCCGCCAACAAGTTCTACGACAAAATCCAGTTCGAGCTCAGCGACCCGCCGGAAGGAATCACCGTGCGGGACGTATCCTCGGATGCGAGGGGCACGGACATCACCCTGCACAGCGATGCGGCCAAAGCCACGGTCGGCCTCAAAGGCAACCTGATCGTCCAGGCCTTCGGCCAGAGACCGCCCGCCGCGGGAAAGGCCAAAGCAGTTCCATCCCGTGCCCCGCTGGGCACCCTGCCGGCCATTCCCTTTGAGGTCGTCGCCCAGTAATGACAGTGACCAGGTTCTTCATGTTCCCAGTTGCCGCCGGGTGGCCCTATTCTCAGAGGGTGTGTGAGGACCCAACTCAGTATTGGGTGGCAGCGGCAAGCGGAGTCTTCGGAGCTTGCCGATGGTTTCGTCCCTCCGCCATCGGCAAGGCCTGCGCCAAGCCTACGGCCCTGCCGCTGCCACCCGTCGCCCTGGACCAGCCCCAGGCCAAGGCTTCTCACACACCCTCTCAGGCCTGCCTGCCAGGAGAGATGCTATGAAGAACATATTGCGGATGGTTCCGCTCCTGCTCATCTGGGGCGTAACTCAACCCACTATCGCTTCGCCGGCTCTGGGCCCCCAAACCACTCCGTTGCCTGGCGACTACGCCGTCGGTGCGGATCTGTCCTTTCTCAAGCAGGCTGAGGACCGGGGGACGGTATTCAAGGACAACGGCCAGGCGAAGCCCGGCCTGCAAATCTTCCGGGAGCACGGGTACCGATGGATTCGCCTGCGGCTGTTCCACACGCCCACCCGCTTGCCGAACAACCTGGACTACACGCTCGCGCTGGCCACGGAGGCCAGGAAGCTCGGGTACAAATTTCTGCTGAATTATCACTATTCCGACACCTGGGCCGATCCGGGCAAGCAGACGATCCCCAAAGCCTGGGAGGGCAAGTCCCATGCGGAGCTGGTGCAGGCCGTGCGGGAGTATACCCGTGACACCATGGCCGCGTTTCGCACGGCGGGCGTGCTGCCGGACATGGTCCAGCCCGGCAACGAGATCACGCCCGGCATGCTCTGGCCGGACGGCAAGCTGCCCGCCAACTGGGACAACTTCGCCGAACTGCTCAAGGCCGCCATCGAAGGGATCAAGGCCGGCTGCGGGGACGACCCTTGCCCCCGGATCATGATCCACATCGACAAAGGCGGCAACAAGAACGCGACCAAGTGGTTCTTCGACAAATTGAACACCTACGATGTCCCCTACGACATCATCGGCCAATCCTACTACCCCTGGTGGCACGGCTCGCCGGCGGACCTGCGCGAGAACCTGGCCTTCATGGCCAACGAGTATCGCAAGGACATCATCCTGGTGGAGGTCGCCTACAATTGGCGTCCCGCGGAGTACAGAAACAAAGAGGCCCCGTTCCCGGAGACGCCCGCAGGCCAGCGGCAGTTCCTGGAGCAGGTTAACCGCATCGTCCTGGCGACACCGCACGGCCGGGGCAAAGGCATCTTCTGGTGGGAGCCGGCGGTCACCGGTCCCCTGCGGTCCCGCGGTTTCTTCGACGACGACGGCAACGCCTTGCCCGTTCTCACCGTCTTCGACGGATTCACAAACCGCCCGTAACCTGGGCGTCCCGCCCATGGATGACAGTAGCATGGGCGTCCCGCCCATGAATGGACAGTAGCCTGGGCGCAAGCGCCCATGGATTCGTCTCGCACGACGGATGAAGGCCCATCCCGGACTTGAAAGGAACGATGGATGAGGATGTGGAGCAACGTGCTGGGTGCCATGTCCATGCTGGTGTGGACCTGCCCGGTCGCGGATGCGGTGGAAGTGAAGTCGCCGGATGGTCAGGTGGTCCTGTCGCTGGAAGTGAAGGATTTCGAGGAGGCGACTTCAGGCCCCGTCTACAGCGTCACGTACCGGGGCCAGGTCGTCATCGCTCCATCGCGTCTGGGACTGGCATTCGCGGTACCGTCGGGTGGCAGCGTCAAGGCCGAAGGCCTTGGCGATGGCCGTGTCGCGGGCATCTTGCCCGCGCGTGTCGAAGGCGTCCCGCCTTCGGATCGAGGGCCAGAGGCCCGCAGCACCGCGGGCGCTCGCGCCCACGACACAGACCATCGCCAAGCTGCGCTTGACGCTGCCACCCGTCGGCCTATCCTGGCGGGAGGGCTGCAGATCGTTCGCCAGGCGCCGAGCCGGGTGGACACGCAGTGGCAATCCGTCTACGGCGAGCGGAGCACCGTTCGCGACCGGTACAATGAGGTCGTCGTCGAGCTGCAGGAACAGAAGCCGCCGCAGCGACGGTTGCACCTGACCCTGCGGGTCTACGATGAAGGGGCGGCGTTCTGCTACACGCTGCCCCGGCAGCCGGGGATGGAGAGTGTCACCATCGCCCGGGAGTTGACGGAATTCGGCCTGGTTCAAGAAACAGTCCTTTCGGGTAACAGAGAACGGGTGGCAGCGGCAAGCGCAGTCTTCGGAGCTTGCCGATGGTCTTGCTTGTCCGCCATCGGCAAGGCCTGCGCAAAGCCTGCGGCCTTGCCGCTGCCACCCACCCAGACTGTTACCCGGGTCTGAACCAGGCCCGTTTCTGCACGGACCCGGACAGACTTCCAGGCCGGTCCCAGGGCCGACGGCCCATGATACCCCGGCCCGCACGTCCACGCCAACGACAAAACCCCACCCGGATGGCGAGCGCCGGCCGCCTTTTCAGGTCGCATCACCGCCGGAAAAGGGGACATTCTACTTCTCCTTCCGGCAGAGGGAACAGTCGAATGTCCCCTTTTCCTCTTGCGCAGGGACCGAATATCCGCTGCTGCGGAGAATCGCAAGAACGGTCATGCACCCGTAGGTCAGGCCGAGCTTGACAGGCCCGCGCCGGTCGGTCTACCGTTGGAGGCCGGTGCGATGTGTTTCGTACGGCACGCGACGGGTCCGGGCGTGCCGGATAGCCGATAATGTGATGGAGATGCAGCGTGAAAGCGGTGGTTTTTGAGCAGTTTGGCGGGCCACTGACGGTGGCCCAGGTGGCCGATCCGGCGGCGGAGGACGACGGCGCGGTGATCCAGGTCGAGGCCAGCGGGATCTGTCGCAGCGACTGGCACGGCTGGCGGGGGCATGATCCGGATATCACCCGATTGCCGCACGTGCCCGGCCACGAATTGGCGGGGGTCGTCGTGGAGACGGGAGGGAAGGTCCGCCGGTACCGGCGCGGGGATCGCGTCACGGTGCCGTTCGTCTGTGCGTGCGGGACGTGCCCGCCGTGCGCGGGCGGCAATCAGCAGGTGTGCGACCA
>VGYL01000485.1 GCA_016872975.1 Planctomycetota bacterium | reverse complement strand
TGTGGGAGGGCTTCTTGCTGGATCCGCCTGAGGGCTTCCTCGCTGACGAGCCCTCCGCGGTTGGCTGTCCTGCCGCCCTGACGCCGAAGCGGGACTTCGGACTGTGGCTGCTTCAGAACGGGGAGTGGCAGGCCGCGCACAACTACTATCTGGTCGGGCGCTTTCAGGAGAGCACGCACGAGAGTCGAGTAGGCCTTGCCCTGTCGCTGTTGAGGCTGAACCGACCGCGGGAGGCGCAGCGATGGCTGCAGCCCGATTCGTCGACCAGCGAGACGCTCCTCCTGGCGCACGCATGCAGGAGGACGGGTGACAGCGAGCGGGCTCTGAACATGGGGCTGCGACTGGAACGAAGCGCCCGCGAGAGTTGGTTGCGGAAGTGTGGAGCGTCGGTGGCCCTCGCTGCCGCCCTGGACATCGGGACCGAGGCCGCGGCCGATTCGGTGCGGTCAACCCTGGCGGTTCTGTTCGACGAAGAGGAACTGCCGGCGTTCACGGCGCAATTGGAGCATGTCTGCGGTAGCACACCCGGCTGGCTGTCCGCGCTGGCCTCGGCGCTGCTGCCGGGTTCAGGGCAGGCGATCAATGGATACGTGGCCGACGGCATCACGGCGCTCACAGCGTGTACCTTTCTCGGCTGGGCGACTGCGGCGGCCTTTCGTGATGGGAACACGCCCGGCGGATTGTTCTTCGGCGGATTGTTTCTCTTCGGATACACAGCCAATGTTCACGCCGCACGAACGGCCCCCGCGGTGAGGAGGGAGCAGTTGCGGTCCAGGCTGCGAGACTTGATTGAGTCCCGATGTGATCCGGTTCTGGAGGCGCTCAGGGCATTCGAAGGTGGTTGAGGCTGGGGCACTTCGTATCTGGAGGGTAGATCATGGGACGCACGAGGTTCTTGGCGACGCCGTTGCTCTTCGTCGGGGTGTGCGCATTGTTGGGCGGCTGCGCGCCGCAGTTGATCCGCTATCGCTTTGACCCCCCCGCGGAGTCAAGGACGATGGAAGTCACAGGTCTGTCGAAGAAGTCCAGGGTCGTTGAGATGGTGGACCGGCTGGACTCGTACTGCGCGACCGGCGACACCCTGATCCTCATCGCGGAGGAGAACAAGACCCGCCAGGCCTATTTGCTCTGCACCGTCACCGGGGCGGCAAAGCCATTCAAGGAGTTGCCCGCCATCAAGGGCAAGGACACGTACTTCTGGGACACGCTCACACATACCAAGATCGACCAGGGAGCTGAGTGCGCGAAGATGACCTGCTTCGCCATGCTCGGTGTCTTCTACTCGAGCGACAAGTACGGTTTCACTGCGACGAAGAAGCTTTCGTGCGATGGCGGGCCCGAGGCGCATGTGTCGTTTCAGCTCTCTCGGGTATCGCTTGCGGGCGACGGCGTCTCCCGCCAGTCGGTCCAAGCGGGACTGACACTGCGGTTTGTGGATGGAGAGGAGATCATTGAGATCACCCCCAATGACCGCCGCGGCTACTTCCATGCCTATGCCCAGAAGGGCACTGTTGTCAAGTCCCGCTACTACCTGCTCAGCGATGGGAGTGTGATGGGCTGCACTCCGGACAGGGCTTTGCCGGAACAGCCCTATACGAATGTCTTCCTGTACGATCTGGCGGAGAGAGGGTCCTGGGGAGCCGAGCTGGTCTTCGACGACAAGCTGCCCTACAATGACTTCGGCGTAGTCGGCGACGGGACCCGGGCCGTCTTCCTGCTTGGCACCAGGGGCGATTACTGGATCCAGGTGTACGAGGCAAGTAAGCTGGCCTTCACGGTAAAGATGTTCAGGTCCGTCATGGAGGCTGACAGGCCGTCGAGCAGGTCTTCCCGGTCTCAGGGAGCCAGGAACCCATGACCGCCCTGTGGGCGGGGAGATCTGGAGCGGGAGGTTCGGCAATGGGACTCATGCGGATCGTGCGTCTGGGTGCCCTTGTGGTCACTGCGTTGGCCGGCTGTGCTGCCGGCGCCGCAGGCGGTCTGGCGGGCGTGCACGCCAATCTCGCGGATCTCACAGGAGAGTTCGGCCGAAACGCGGGCCAGGATGGCATCGGCCTGTCGGGCGAGGGATGGCTGCCGTTCAGCGCGGCCAGCCCGGTTGCGGTCGGCCTACGTTGCGGCTACCTCAACTACGGATTCGAGCGTGAGAGCGTTCCGTTTGTCCCGTCTGTGCCGGGGGTCTGGGTGTACATCGATCGCTACAACAATCTGCTGTTCGCCCAACTTCTGCTTCGCTTGCAGGCGCGCGGCGGAGCTGTGCGCCCCTACGGCGAGGTGCTCTGCGGCCTGAATCACCTGTTCACGAGGACGTCGGTTCGTTCAGAGTGGGCCTTCGAGGAGATCGCGAGCTCGCAGAACTGGGACGACACCGCCTTCGTCTGGGGCGGCGGGGTCGGCACACTCATTCGCGTACACCAGTCGGGGCGGTCGGCGGTTCTCATCGACATCGGGGGAACAGGGGTCCAGGGGGGACACGCGCGCTACCTTGCCAAGGGCGGCATGACGGTGGAGGAGGGCATCCTCTACTATGATGTACAGCACACGCGGACCCACTTCGTCCTCTGGCGACTTGGCGTGATGTTCGAGTTCCATTGATCGCATCTACCGATCACCACAAACAGCGGATGGAAGTGCATCCTCGCCGGGTCCCGTGGCTGCGGGGGACGGACTTCGTTCCGGAGAGAGGCGGTCATGCTTGTACCCCTCTGCCGGCCACCAGTATGGAGCAAGGTCACATCAGCTTGGCCAGACGGGGACCGGCGAGGGGGTGCGGTCACGCCTGGTGAGCGTCCAGGCCGATCGCTCAAACTTCCGCCCTGCGCCAGCCACGCGATCTGGTGCATCGCCCGGATCGCGTCACTGCATGACCCGAACCGCGCCGCGGGATCCTTGTTCATCATCTTCCGAATCGCGCCGTCAACCTTCTTGGGGAGCGCGCCGAAGACTCGACCGATGCGCCGGGGGTCTCGCTCGCAGATTCGTACGGCGAGATCGCGAAGGGTCTCGATCACTTCGAGGGGACTGAGGTGGCTTTCCCCAGTCAGCCGCTCGAACAAGACAGCGCCAACGCCGTAGATGTCGGACCGTCCACCCAAGGCTTGTCCACATAGCTGCTCCGGAGACATGTAGATCACTGTGCCAGGATGCGCGATCCGAGCGCCTGTCTGTGGCGGGCCCATCGAGCGCACCCGGCAAGTAGGCGATGCCGAAGTCAGAGATCTTGGGGATGCCTTGCGTGGAGAACAGCACGTTCTCTGGCTCCACATCTCTGTGAGTCGACGGGGATCCAGACCCGCGCATGTTTGGTGAGGACCGCGTTTCTCCCCCAGATTCCTTCGCCATGGCTGTGGGTGCGCCGGGAGGTCTGGCTGCGGCCTGGGGGGGCTCCTGCATCTTCTTCTAGCGAGTGCGGATAGATCTGGTAGAAGGGCTTTGCCGCCGGAAAGGCGAAGGCCCGGAGCTGTCCCCTCCGAGCCTTCATGGGTCATCGCGGTGGTCGAGAGTGCGATGGAACCCGGTTCCAGGATGATCGACCCCGGCCCGTTCGTCCAGTCTTTCGGCTGGCGGGGTCGGAGTGGTCGAGCCAGGCTATCGCCTCTACAACTGCGCACGCTGTCACCGCCAGGTGAAGATCTGTCGTTCCTGTGATCGCGGGAACATCTACTGCGGGAAGGACTGCGCCCGGGAGCAGCGACGTCAGTCGCAGCGGCGGGCTGGGCGGCGCTATCAAGCGAGCTTCCGGGGCCGGCGCACCCACGCAGCCCGTCAGATGCGCTATCGACGGCGCCGGGCGCGGAAAGTGACGCATCACCCATTCCTTCTGCCGGGCAGGCGACCGAAGGTGCGCCTGAGTCGGCCATGGCCGGCGCCGTGGAGCACCGGAGAGCGAGAGAAGGAGGGTCGTGATGGTCTGCATGAGGAGTCCGCAGTGGTCGTGTGCGACTTCTGCGGGTGCCGCTGCGCACCCTGGGCGCGGTTGGGGCCGCAGTGGGACTGAGCGGTCGGCCGGGGGCCACCGAACCGGGAGGGCGAAGCCATGATCCCTCCCGAGATCGAAGCCGAGATCCTGCGTCTCTACCATGCCGAGCACTGGCGGGTGGGAACGATCGCGGCGCAGCTGCACGTGCATCATTCGACCGTGCGACGAGTCCTGATCCAGTCGGGAGGATCGGCGGCCCGGTCGACCGTGCGCCCGTCGATCGCCGATCCGTTCTTGCCGTTGATCCACGCGACGCTGGAGAAGTACCCCACGCTCTGCGCCAGCCGGCTCTACCAGATGGTCAAGGCCCGCGGCTATGCGGGCGGTCCGGATCACTTCCGGGCCATCGTGGCCCGTCACCGGCCGCGGCCGGAGGCCGAGGCGTACCTGCGGCTGCGGACTCTACCCGCGGAGCAAGCCCAGGTGGACTGGGGCCACTTCGGCACGGTGACGATCGGCCGGGCGGCGCGGCCGCTGATGGCCTTCGTGATGGTGCAGAGCTTCTCGCGGATGATCTTCCTGCAGTTCTTCTTCGGCAGCCCGATGGCCAACTTCCTACGCGGTCATGTGGCGGCCTTCGGCTTCTTTGCCGGGGTCAACCGGACCCTGCTCTACGACAACCTGCGCAGTGCCGTGCTCGAACGCCGCGGCCAGGCGGTGCGCTTCCATCCGACGCTGCTCGAGTTGGCCAAGCACTACCGCTTCGAACCGCGGCCCGTCGCGCCAGCGCGCGGGAACGAGAAGGGGCGCGTGGAACGGGCGATCCGCTTCGCCCGGGACAACTTCTTCGCCGCCCGCGAATGGACCGATCTGGACGACCTGAACGCCCAGGCGCGCGAGTGGTGCTCCGGGGTGGCTGCCGAGCGCCGGTGTCCTGAGGATCGCCGCCGCACGGTGCGGGAGGTCTTCGCCGAGGAGCAGCCCCGGCTACTCGCCTTGCCCGAGGACCCGTTCCCCACCGATGAACGCTGCCCCGTTCACGTCGGCAAGACGCCCTACGTCCGCTTCGACCTCAACGACTACTCGATCCCCCACACCCGTGTGCGTCGCACGCTCGAGATCGTCGCGACGCCCAAGACCGTGCGGGTGCTCGATGGCCAGGAGGTGATCGCACAGCACGCCCGGCGCTGGGATCGCGACCAGCAGATCGAGGATCCGGCGCACATCCAGGCCCTGGCCGACTGGAAGCGACAGGCCCGCGAGCACCGGGGCATGGACCGACTCCATCACGCCGCGCCCAGTTCCCAGCCGTTCTTCCTGGAACTGGCGAACCGTGGCGGCAACCTGGGGGCCACCACCTCGGGCCTGCTGCGCTTGCTCGATCGCCACAACGCCCGGGCCCTGGAGCAGGCGTTGGCGACCGCGATCACTCGCGAGGTCTACAGCCTCGGTGCCGTGCGTCAGATCCTGGATCAGCAGACCCATGCCGCGGGCCAGTTGCCGCCGGTGGCGGTGGCTCTGACCGACTCGCGGATCCGCGATCTGATCGTCCAGCCCCATGCCCTGACCACCTACGACCTGTGCCAGGAGGAGGAAGCCGATGAGCAGTAGTCTCGCCGCTGTCATCCCGGAGCCTGTCGCCGAGCGTGACCGGGCACGCCGACTGGGCCTCTATGGCCTGCTCGCCCATTGG
>VGYL01000484.1 GCA_016872975.1 Planctomycetota bacterium | reverse complement strand
ACGGGCCTTGTCAACCACAAGTTTGAGACTGCCAAAGGGTCTCGGTCAGGAACGGCGTCGTCTTTCCTTGCATTCTCGCCTGTGGAGTGCCTATAGTAGGGATGCAGGAGAACATATTGCAGTGGCAGGTATCGACGATGAGGAAACAGGCAATAATCTTGTGGCGGGCAAGAAGGTTTGGATGCCCTGTGACGTGAAGCCAGGCCCTTTTCCGGATGAGAGGCTCGTTCGCGTGAAGACCGACGGGATTGAGTGGTGCGGCTTTGCTCCTGCCGCCGGACTGAGAACACCCGTCCGTGAGGGCAGGACGTTCGTCTGCACGACGGTCTTGGAGGTTCAGGAGGATTCCTTCCTCGCCGCCTTCCCCGGAGAATCGTTGACGACCTCCGCTGTTCGAGGTTCCTTGTCGCGCGTGACCAGTGGTCCTCTCCGGACCTGATATCCTGACGTATCTCAAAGAAGGCGGAATCCGCTTCGCGCCGGCGGTTTCACCGGAGAGAGTGAAGCAGGTCTCTATCGACCTGAGACTGGGACATAAGTTCACCCTCTTCAAGAAATGCCCCGGATACCTTCCTGCCATTCTCTGCGACAGTTCTTTGCGGAAGTCGGCCGACCTTTGGGAGCACCAGGAAAGAGACTCCTTCAAGCTGGCCCCGGGACAGTTTGTCCTGGCCCACACGCTGGAATGTGAAATGTGTAGGTGTGACACTCGGGTTGGCCGGCGGGGGGGGCCATCCATGCGTTGCACGATATGGGGCGGCCCCCACTGCAGTGCGGGAATGAACCCGCCGTATACGTTCATCCCATTCACATCTTCGGGTTCCGATTCATGTTGACCGTATCAGAGCAGAACTACGAACTCCAAACTCCAATCAATCAGTCCTTATTTCACGACTCTCTTGCCTTCGGATGTGAACCAGTGTTTCCAGGTCTTGCCACCGTCAGCCGAGACCTCTACGACGCCCGTGACTCTGCTACGGTCGGGTGAGAACGTCGCCACGTTCCTGAGGAGGACCGTATCTCCTTTGGGGGTCGTCATCGTTGACTGGGCGGTCCAGACCCTCCCGTCCGGGTCGGCCGTCCGCACGGAGCTCTCCCTGGTTCCGTCGCTCATGAACGCATCGAGGACATAACTCCGGGTCTTGGGGTTGTATCCGGTGATCTCGACGGTGCGGGTCACGCCTCCAGGGTTCTTGTCCTCGATCTTTGCTTCAAGATACGCACCCTCTAGAACAAAACGGGTCGCGTTCGTGCCGGAGAACTTGCCCGCCGGGCCGAAGGGAAGACCGGCAATCGGAGGGTCGGTCTGCTCGCCCTCATACGTCCACTCGCCGACGAAGACCTCCAGCTTCTTCATCTCCGGACTGAGTTCGTAGCCACCGAGCCCGGTCTCTTTCATGCCGGACTCATGTGTGGCCAGGCACTGCCAACGACCATCGCGCTTCAGCCAGGTATCCGTGAAGAGGAAGTGGCCTGTCTTGTGGTTCTTATCAGACCACCTGAGAAGGCCCTTGACCACGGCGGCAGCGCCAAAGACCTGAACCTTGAGGTTCTCGGCGGTCATGGACGTGAAGGGAAAATCGTCGGATTGGACGAAGCGGAGCATTTCCGGCTTGGTTATGGTGGTTCCCTCGGAAGTCACGAGCGCGTACTCGTCAGCCATGAAGCGGGCAACATCGCCGCGTGCGGTCTCGGTGCGTAACCACTCCTGCTGCAGCCGGATCAATTCCTGCTCGTCACTGGTGCCTTCACCGGCCTTCTCGAAAACGGCCGTGCACCAGTGTTTCCAGGATTCGCCCTTGTCGGTAGACGCTTCCCAGGTCACTTCCAGGCGTTTCCAGTCGCGCGAATACTCCCCTACGACGCGGGCCAGCAGAGTCTCCCCTGTCTTACTGGTGATCGTGATACGGTCCTTTCTGATGCGTCCGTCGATGGTGAGCTCCGCGACGCTGTATGATCCGTCGCTCATGCGGTCATGAGCGGCAAAGCACTTCTTGATTGGGTCGTAGCCGATCAGGCTGACACCGTGCAGTATATTGCCTTCGGGGGTCTTCTCCTGGTATTCGTTGATAATGCACTGGCCGTCCATGATCAGCCGCCCCTCCCCACGGCCCACAAACCGTCCCGCTTGTCCGTAAGGGGAGTACTCCGCTCCGATGTTCACCTGCTGACTCGTCCACGTCCAGTCGCCTGCCAGTCGTTCGAGCATCTGCCGTACCGCCCCGGACTCATCCCCCGCACAGGCTACCGGGATAGACAATCCGACGACAGATACAATCAATGCACCTATATAATGTCTCATGGAATACTTCCTTTCTGCCGTTCGGGTAATTTGAAGCAAACACGAAGTGTACTACAGATTTACCCTTCCGTCGAAGAAGGCAATGGGTACGGCCCACCCTCTACGACTGGCTCTGGGAGCCGAAGAAAAGCCATTGCTCGATTATCTTCCCATCCTGGAATCGAAAGGTGGAGAGGCAGGGACGAGTCCACACACTCCCAGACTTACGATCTGTTCCGCTCGATATCCAACGACACGCGATAAGGTCTCCCTCCACAATCATCAACTGAAGGTTCTCGCGATAATCGGGAATCGTTCTGCGGATTCTCGCGACCATGCTCTTGTGCGTCTCTGTGCCAGTAGACACCGTACCATCAGGATCGTGTCTGACGAAGTCTTCGTGGTAGATCTCGTCTATCGCATCTAAGTTCCCAGCATTGAAGACTTCGTCAAAGATTCGCTCTATGACCGCCTTGTTCCTCTCCAACTGGGCTGCGGACGGCCTAACCAGCTTGTCATCGCCGGCTTCTGTGATTCTCGAAGCATGCGTAGCGACGCACTGCCACCGGCCGTCCCGCCGGACGAAGGTATCGGTCCAGCGGTACTGGCCGCTGATATCCTCGCCATGGAACCGACCCGTGAGTGTGGTACGGCCGGTGACTACAGCCGTGTCCCCGTACACGTGGACCTTCATGTCGTCCATTGCCCAGGAGGTGGCTTTCATTGTGCCCGACTTGAGAGCGGCGATGCTCTGGGCCTTGGTCCAGGGGCGACCGACGGGGTCCGTGTCCATGATTTCCTCGGCGAGTATTCGTTCCAGGGCCGCGGCGTCGCCGCTGACCATGGCCGCGCCCCAGCTCTTCGCTAACTGGATCAACTCCTGTTCCGCCGCCGCCGTAGGATTCACCACTTTGGTCGCTTTGCCTTCGGTCCAGGGCGCCCAGGTCTTGCCGTCGGCGGAGATTTCGCTCTTCCAGGTAGAGCTCATCCTATCCGCCGCGAATCTGGTCTCACCCCTGATCTTGTACGCGATGCCCTTATGGGTCTGAGTTCCGGTGAACTTCCAGACATTTCCGCTCACGGTTGTTACGCCGGAATACGTGTCGCCGATGCTCATATGCCCCTGCCAGGGGTAGTTCTTAGCGGTGGGATCATACCAATCGTACTCCACCCACTCCAGGGCGCCCAGGTTCCCCTGCTCCTGCCCCCGCATCTCCATGAAGAAGCCGCCCAGGACCCAGCGCGCGGATTGTTTGCCAGCGAACTTCCCACCGGGCCCGATGGGACTATCTTGGGCTTGCCCCTCGTACTGCCAGTCCCCAATCAACACTTCATACGCCTTGTACCCTGGGTCCGGTTTCGGCGCAGGGCTGGGCGCTTGGCCCCAGGCCGCGGCGACAACGCAAGTGACGACAATCAGTGTAGTCAGTGTTCTCATGGTGCGTCTCCTTTGCTCGGAAAGCAGTAATGGTTCTGGTCCCAGATCCCCGGGCGCCTTCGCTGTCCCCATGGCGTGCCGCGCCTCATTTCTTCACCTTCCGCCCTTCGCCCTTCCACCACGGCTTCCACGTCTTGCCGTCGTCGATGGATGCCTCCACCGCGCCGGTTTGGCGGCTCCAATCCGATGTGTAGGTCGCCACCGACTTCAGGAGCACTTTCTTTCCTGTCGCCGTGGTCATGGTTGAACTGACCGTGTAGGTCTGTCCCTCCAGCGTAGCGGTTGCCACCGAGATGGTCCCGTCGCTCGCGAAGCTGTGCTCCACGTACTTCTTTGAGTTGGCATCATACCCCGTCATCTGGAGGCTACTCGTCTTGCCTCCAGGACTGTTGTCTTCGATCTTCGCCTCCAGGAAGAAGCCGTTCAAGACGAACCGGCTCGTCACGGTGCCAAAGAACTTGCCCGCCCCCCCGAAGGGCAGTCCGGGCGCCGGTGGCTCGAACTGCTCGCCCTCATAGCGCCAATCGCCCACGAGCACCTCCAGTTTCTTGATCTCGGGACTGGGCTTGGCCGTCTCGCTCTGCGCGTGAACGGAAACGGCCAGAAGCCCCAGTGCCAGCCCCACAATCGCGGTCAGTGCGATGGTTGCCTGGGTGAGTCTTGTTCTCATAGTCAATTCTCCTTGGATTGTCCGGTTGATAGAAACGTCAAAACCAGATGCGGAACGCCCGAACGAGGCGACTCTCTGAGGTCATGCGGCAGCCGAGGCGGCGTGTTCCTGAATCGCGCCTGTCTCTTTCCACCTCCTTTCGTGCGATTCGCGGCGACCGCCCTGGCGCCCACAGCCCTACCTGAAGGCGCCGTACAGCCCTCCAAGTATCACGGTACTGCACCCCCTCAGGATATCAAGTGCAAATGCCCCTATGCCGTGGTAATATCCTTTCCTGTCGCACTCACCTGGATCTGGCGGCCACAAGGTGGCGTGGCCAGTCCGCTGCGATGGCCTGTCACGCACCTTGTTGCGGCCGTCTGCGATCCGGCTCGCGCGTCTCGACCGCTGCGCGGCTTTGAACCACAGAGAGCACCGGAAGTACGGAGAAGGGAAGAAGACGCCGGATGGTAGGCACAAGTCCGTGTTCATCCGTGTGAATCCGTGTCGGATACGCAGTTGTCCGTTGGCGGTTCCCGGTACCGTCCTGAGGCTGTCACGCTCCGCTCGCAATGACATGATCTGCGCTACTAACCCGCAACAACTGAGAATCGCTTCCAGATCACTTGGTGGCTTGATGCAAGTCCCAACCAGGTAAGAAGATAGGAACCACGGATTGCACGAATCACACGAATAGAAGAGGAAAGACAAGGGGTCAAATTCGTGGGATTGGTGTAATTCGTGGTTGAAAAATGCTTTGGTTCCGGCCGCAGGCCAGGCTGGGATAATCGGCGGAATCTGTGGACAATGCAGTCATCAGTTCGCCCTCCGGCCTTGCATCTGTCCCCGCCATGCGCGCAAACCATCCCCACACGGCCCCTTCTGGTTGTATAGGCGATTCTCGGCGGGGGAATGTTGATGGGAAAACAGGAAGAAAGGCGGTACTCGGTAGCCAGTAGTCGGTAGTCGGCTGTAAATCTCTATCGGCAACGACTTTATCGTCCGCAGATTCTGCCCTCTTTTTTTCGCGTGGTTCGCGTTTTTCGCGGTTGACAGACAGTTCCCAGTTCCCAGTGAAGCGGGCGGAATGGATACAAATCCCTGTCCGATAAGGCGTTATAGAGCCACAGATTGCGCAGATTCGGCTTGGTTCAATTCAGGGTAACAGTTGGAGGTGTTCGGATTGATGAAAAAGAGGGATTCCTCCCGATCACGAGAGTAGATCAACAGGAAAACTCTTGGATAGGA
>VGYL01000483.1 GCA_016872975.1 Planctomycetota bacterium | reverse complement strand
GTGAAGGCCGGCGAGGTCGTCAACCTGAGTCTGGTCAACAAGGATGACGATTCCGTGCACGACATCGTGGTACCGGGCCTGCGCGTCCGGCTCCTGGCGCCGCCCGGTCAGAAGGTTACGGGCGCCATCCGAGCCACCCGTCCGGGCACGTATGAGTTCTTCTGCAGCATCCCCGGCCACCGCGAATCCGGCATGGTCGGGCGGATCATCGTGACGCCGTAGGGCGTACTGGACCGGGAGATCCTTTCTGCCCTGGCGGAAACCGCCCACCCCTGGCTCACGTTCAAGGACGCCGCCAACGCGCGAAGCATGCTTGACGGCGTCATCCACTCCAGCAACCTGTGCACGGAGGTCTTCTTGCCCACGGCTCCCGATGAAGCGGCGGTGTGCAACCTGGCCAGCATTAACCTCGCGCGGCACTTGGGTCCGGCCGGCATCGACTGGGAGGGCCTGCACCAGCCGGTTGAGCTCGCCGTGCGGGTCTGGATAATCTCATGCCCCTCAACTTCTACCCCATCGAAAAGGCGCGCCGGGCGAACCTGCGCCGGCGTCCTGTCAGGTTGGGGGTGATGGGCTTCGCCGAGGCAGTCGCGCGGATGGGAATGACATATGGCGATCCGGCATCGCTGGAGCTCGTCGACCGGCTGCTGGAGTTGATCAGCTATCATGCCATCTTGACATCCCACCGGCTGGCTGCTGCGCGCGGGAGCTTTCCCGCCTTTCCGCACAGCCGGTGGACTCAGGGCCTCGTCCCTAACGACACGCTGGCCGAGCTGGAGCGCCTCCGCGGGCGGGTCGAAGTGGACCGCCGCAGCACCATGCACTGGGACTCAGTTCGCGCGCGAGTGCGTGAAGGGATGCGCAACGGGACCGTGCTGGCCATCGCGCCTACGGCCGCCATCAGCCTCATCGCTGGCACTACCCCAAGCCTGGACCCCTACTACGCCAACATCTTTGCCCGTCAGACGCTGTCCGGCAAATTTCTGGACCTCAACCGTGTGCTGGTGGACGACCTGCGCGCACTTAGGCTATGGGAGCAGGTCCGTGAGCGCATCCTGGCCGAGCGTGGAGACATCACAGCACTGGACGACATTCCCGAAGCCATCCGCCGGCGTCATCCCACGGCCTACCAGATCCCGGCGTCGGCGTATCTGGAGGTCGCCACGCGCACCCAGAAATGGGTGGACATGGGCATCAGCCGCAACCTCTACGTGCCCGACCACGACCTCGAGAAGTTGGAGCAGGCGTACATAGAAGCGTGGCAGCGCGGGCTGAAATCCACCTATTACCTGTTCATCGCGCCACGCATGTACGCCGAACCCTCCACCATCTCGGTCAATAAGGCCCGCCAAAGGCCACGGTGGAACCTGGAGGAGCCACCGGCGGGCGTGGATACTGCGGCGTGTGAGCTGGCCTGCGAGACCTGCCAGTGAGGAGGAAGCGAAGATGAGGCGGAACCTTATCAGCGGCGACGTGCTCGAACCTGTGCAGCTCTTTCCCCTGCGCTATCCGTGGGCCTATGCGCACGCCGAGCAGGGCAAGCGGAATACTTGGTTCCCCGAGGAGGTGCCGCTGGCCCAGGACGTGCAGGACTGGAGGCAACGGCTGACCCCGCAGGAGCGCCGGGCGTCGAGCTGCTCCTGGGTTTCTTCAACCCGATGGAGTCGCTGGTCACCCACAACCTCGCACTCGCCATCTACCGCCACGTCACCGCGCCGGAGATGCGCCTGTATCTGGCCCGCCAGATCTGGGAAGAGGCCAATCACACGATGGCGTTCGAGTACGTCCTCAAGACACTGCCCGTCGACCGCGAACGGGTATTCAATGCGCATCGCGACGAGCCGGCGGTGCGCGAGAAAGAACACTTCCTGCAGGCGCTCACCACCTCGATGCTGGACCCGCTGGATCTGCGCACGCCCGCCGGGCAACAGCGCTTCCTCTGCAACCTCGTCGGCTACTACGTCGTTCTGGAAGGCGTGTTCTTTTACGGGGGATTCCTGTTCGCCTACACCTTCCGGCGGCGTAATCTTCTCAAAGGACTGGCGACGATCATTGACTGGACGCTGAAGGACGAAAGCCTGCACCTCTCCTTTGGAATGCACCTGATCACTGAGGTGCTGACGGAGCTTCCCGCGCTCATGACCCCCAACTTCGGGGCGGAGCTCCGCGCGTTGTTATTGCAGGCTGTCGAACTCGAGCGGGACTACCACCGGGCTTTGCTGCCTCAGCCGATGCTCGACATCAGTGCGGACTATCTGAGCGCCTACACGGGAATACGTGACGGATCGCCGACTTGAAGAGCTCGGCCTGGGTGCCTACTACCATACGCCCAACCCAGCGACCTGGATGACTACCGAGACCGACGTCCCGGAGATCGTGAACTTCTTCGAGGCGAAAAACGTGCACTACGAAGTCGCCACAAACCAGAACGCGTAATTCGATTCCACAGGCTCCGGGGAATGCGCCGATGTCACACGAGGCAAGCATGCCTCCCGCGAACCTGTCGCGACTGGCACATGAGCCCGATTGAAGTCACCGTGCGGCGACGCTCGGCGATGGTCCTTCCACGATCCCAGACGCTGGAAGCGTACGACTTTATCGCCAGGGGCCGTAAGCAAACGCGTTGTTGCAGGTCGCCAGTGCGTCGCACCGAAGGTTGGCCCGGTGACGGAAAGCGTGCGCGTGGCCCGATTGGCCGCTCCAGGCCAACGGCGTCTGAACCGACGCAGGATGCCGCGCGACAGCCCACGGCCCCAGAAAGATGCTCGCGCGGGTGACCGAACAGGAACGCTGCCACCTGCGGGTCAAAGTGAACCGCAAGCCAGGCCCGTACGAAGGCTGCCGTGGCATTACTGACGAACATCACTTTGTTCCTCTGTCCCGAGGCAGCCCTCACCCGGATCTTCGAATTGGTCTGAAGGCATGACCCCCTCGACGTGGTGACACTGCTTGACCGGGGAAGCCTGGCATGGTGGTGTGGCAGCGCTGGGCAGCTGTTGGAACGCCGGCAGGACATCCCGTGCCAAACGGTCCAATTGTTCCTGTTGATCGTACGAGGCAAAGCGGAGAATGATCTCGTCCGCGCCAGCGGCGGCATATTGCCAGATCCGCTCGACGACCGCTTCCGATCTGCCATACGGGCCCCACCGGTCACCCCAGATGTTCAGACCATAGTAGCGGATCACCCAGTCGTGGGCCTCTCGGCGGGCTGCCTCCTCGTCGTGGTTCAGATTCACCGTCATGTAGTACACTGCCCGGAACTGCTGCGGGTCGCGGCCCAGGGCCTGGACTTCCTGCAAGATCCGCTGGCGAACCCGGGCGAACTCGTCCGGTGCGTCGGTGATGGAGATCATCCCGTCGCCCAGGCGGGCTGCTCGCCTGTACTGGGCCTCCCGGCCGGGCCCGCTATGACAGGCCAGCAGCACCGGGATGCCAGGCCGTTGAGCCGGTCGGAAGCCTAACGCGACGCCATTCAACACGATGTGCGTTCCCTTGTAGGTCACAGCCTCTCCTGACCAGAGCCGCCGCACGATTTCCACGACTTCTTCGAGCCTTCGGGCTCGCCGTCGTTGGTCCACACCTGCAGCACGCCACTCTGCGCGTTGCTCCGGCGTGAACGCGCCTCCCACGCCGACGGCGAGCGTCAGCCGTCCGCCCGACAGCAGGTCCACCGTGGCGGAGGTCTGGGCCAGGAGCACCGGGTGGCGCAACCCCGCCAGCAGCACCGCCGTCCCAAGCTCGATTCGCCGGGTCCGCACTGCCACGGCGGCGAGGGTCGCCAGGGGTTCCAGCCTGGGCTTGGCCGTCAGGCTGTCGCCAACCCACAGGGACGCGCAGCCTAGTGCTTCGGCGCGCTCAGCGAAGGCGAGAATCTCAGCCGCTTTCGGTGGGTCCTCGCCTGAGAGGAGCACGCCCCGCGTGGGGAGGAGCACGCCGATTCTCGGCGGCCCGCCTCTCATCCTCTCGCCCGCCGCGATGCGGTTTCTAAGTCGCTGACCAAAGTTGAGAGGGGCGTCTGAAGGACCACGTCGCAGACTTCTTCTGCTTCCTGCCACCATGCAGGCCGCCGCGCCAGCAACAGGGCCAGGTCGGCCGGCGTGTCGATATCCAGGCGCAGCCCTTCACGCCGGCATACCTGGGTCGGGATCCCCAGGCGCCGGGCCTGAGTCAGGTGTCGTGTGAAGCTATGAGGACCAAGTCTTGGGGGGAAGGGCGTCAAGCTGGGGACCAGCAACGCGTTCGTCCCCTCGTCGAACCGATCGGGCGCCACCACGAGCCGTTCGGCGCTGTGGGCCATCTCAAGCACGCAGGCGAGGTCATCCGACGCGAGTTCCGGCAGGTCTGCGGGTACAAACAGCGTCGCATCCCATCCGAGTCGGACTCCTGCCTGAAACGCCCGTTTGAGGCAACGGTTCAAGCCGCGGGCAGGCTCCGGCTCCCAGAGGACATTCAGGCGCTGTGCGACGCGTGCCACGGTCGGATCGCCGCCCAGCACCGCGACCTGCGAAGTGGCGGCGGTCTCTCGCGCCACGCGCAAGACGTGGATGAACATCGCCAGCGAAAGGAGCACCCGGCGGTCGCGGTCCAGGACTGGCGAAAGACGCGATTTGCCTGCAGCCAGAGGCTTGATAGGGACGACGATCCGGATTCCGGAACCGCTCATGCGAGAACGCCGGCCAACACGCAGACCGTCCGTGCAAGTGCCACCTTGTCCTCTTCGGTCTCCATGAGTGTCCGCGTCACAACGACAGTATATCCGAAAGCCTCCACCTCTGAACGATGCGCTTCGTCCTCCCGGTCGATGACAAAGTGCGTGCACAGGCCACGATACATGCGCGCTACGGACACACACGTGGCCGGTTCCGCTGTCAGTTCTTCCAGGAGCTTGGCCGCAGGGCCCTTGACCGCCTTTCCGGCGATGATGGGGCTGATCGCGATCTTCGGCCCTGTCACGGCGGTGAGCCCTTCTTTGACGCCGGGGAGTGCGAGGATCGGAGCGAGGCTCAGGAAAGGGTTGGACGGACACAATACAACCGCAGCCGCCCGCTGGATCGCCTCGACAAAGGCAGGCGACGGCTTCGCTGTCTCGGCGCCGTCGAAGCGCAGCGCCCGGACCCGAGGCACACATCGGTGGCGCACGAAGTACTCCTGGAATGAGAGGACGCCCAGATCCGTGTCGACGACGGTGCGCACAGGGTTGTCGCTCATAGGGACGATCGCATGGCTGACACCGAATCGCCGGCACAGGTCTTGTGTCACCTGCGTGAGCGCATGCCCGGCGCGCAGCAGTTCGGTGCGCCGGATATGGGTAGCGAGGTCTCGGTCGCCCAGCCTGAACCAGGTGTCGATCCCCAGGCGGGCCAGCGCCTCCAGGACATAGAAGGTATCATCGCGCAGGCCCCACCCCGTGCCCGGGTTCACATCTCCCGCGAGCGTATACATGACCGTGTCGAGGTCTGGAGACACGTGGAGCCCCCAAAACACCTCGTCGTCCCCGGTGTTGACGACGATGGTCAAAGCATCCGGGGGCAGGACGCGGGCAAGACCGAATGCCAGCTTCGCGCCGCCCACCCCGCCCGCCAGGGCCAGGAGGAGACGTCTACTCACGCCGATTCTTCCGTGGGCTGAAA
>VGYL01000482.1 GCA_016872975.1 Planctomycetota bacterium | reverse complement strand
GCGCCGTGCGCGAGGACCGGCGCTGATGGGCGGACAAGGTTTGGCACGAGAGGTTTTGAGTTTTTCTTCCCGTTTGGTGCTTTGGATTTCTTTGAGATTTGGAATTTGGAATTTGGTGCTTCCGCCGCAGGCGGTCATGGCATTTGGAAGTTCGCCCGATAGGCCTGGCCGACACCGTCGATGAACATCTCCACCGCGACGGCGGTCAGGACCAATCCCATCAATCGTTCGATCGCGGTGAGCGTGCGGCGGCCCAGCAGGCGGGCCAGGCGGCTCGCCGACAGCAGAATGGCGCCCGAGACCGACCAGGCGAGCAGCAGGGCGGTGAGCCATTCGGGCCAGCGGGTGGGGCTGCGGGCCATGAGCAGCATCAGGGTGGCCATCGCGGCGGGGCCGGCGATCAGGGGAATGGCCAGCGGCACGATGAACGGCTCGCCCATATCGACCTCTTCGGCCGCCGGGCCCTTGGGCAGCGGAAAGACCATCCGGATCGCGATCAGGAACAGGATGATCCCGCCCGCCGCGCCGAGCGAGCCTTGCGAGACCTGCAGGGCCGCCAGGACGTATTGCCCCAGGAACAGAAACAGCACCAGCGCGCCCAGCGCGATGAACAACTCCCGGATCAGCACTTGGGCGCGTCTTTCCTCCGGCACACCGCCCAGAATAGAGAGAAACGGCGGGATATTCCCCACCGGGTCGATCACCAGAAACAGCAGCAAGGCCGTCGAGAAGACATCCATATCATTGTCAGTTGACAGTTGTCAGTTATCAGTTCCGAGTGTTTCCTTCGATATTATCCGCGCGCAGCCAACCGCTGACAACTGCGAACTGTGAACTGTGAACTTCTTACTGCATGTACGCCTTCAGCAGGTACTCCTGGAGCATGCGTTGTGTGTTGAAGAACGAGCCGTTCAGGGCCAGGGCAAAGAGCATGATGCGGAGGTACTGCTCGCGGTCGTGATAGAACATGGGAAGGATGACATTCTGTAGCTTGTCATACAGCGCCAGGGCGTCTTTGGCGGAGGTGTCCCTGCCGCCCTTGCGTGTTCTGGCTTTTTCGTTGATGGCCCAGCCGGTCAGGTTTTCGACCCAGCCTTCGATCCACCAGCCGTCGAGAATGCTCAGGGACGGGATGCCGTTGAGGGCGGCCTTCATGCCGCTGGTCCCGGAGGCCTCGCGCGGCGGTTGCGGCGTGTTCAGCCACAGATCGACGCCGGGGATCATGATCTTGGCCACGTCGATATCGTAATTCGGCAGATAGACGATCCGCACCTTCGGCTCCAGGGCCTTTCTGGCCTCGAAGATCTGCCGGATCAGCTCCTTGCCCGGCTCATCCTGCGGATGCGCCTTGCCGCCGAAGACGATCTGGAAGGGCCCGGCGCCGGCGGCAATCGTCCGGAGCCGCTCCAGGTCCCGGAAGATCAGATCGGCCCGCTTGTAGGCGGTCGCCCGCCGGCCGAAGCCGATGGTAAACACCTCCGGATCGAGCTTGACCCGGTGCTCGCGGGCGATCGCGCGGATCAGCTTGGTCTTGCACGCGGTGTGCGCCTCCCACAGCTCCTCGGGCGGGATACTCAGGGCGTAGCGGATGCTGAAATTGTCCGACCGCCACGCGGGGATATAACGATCCAGCAGCTTGCGGACGGGCGGCGCGGTCCACGTGGCGGCGTGGACGCCGTTGGTGATCGCCTCGATGCGGTATTCGCTGAACATCTCCTGCGAGACCTTGCCGTGCCGCTGGGAGACCCCGTTGACGTAATGGCTGAAGTTGAGCGCCAGATACGTCATGTTCAGCACGTCGCCGTCATCGGTCAGCTCTTCCTGGATGTTCCAGATCTTGTGGCGGCCGATCACCCTGCGCACCAGGTCCATGGGGAACTTGTCGTGCCCGGCGGCGACCGGCGTATGGGTCGTGAAGACGCACTTGCCGCGCACGCTCTCGATGTGCTCGGGCTTGATCCGGCGGCCGCCCGCCTGGCTGAGCTCCTCATCGAACAACTGCAGGATCAGAAACGCCGCGTGCCCCTCGTTCATGTGGAACCGGTCGATCTCGTGGTACCCGAGCGTGCGCAGCAGGCGGACGCCGCCCACGCCCAGCACGTATTCCTGGCACAGGCGGTAACGCTGGTCGCCGCCGTAGAGAGAGGTGCTCAGCTCCCGATCCCGGCCGTCATTGAGGGGCAGGTCGGTGTCCAGGAAGAGCACGGGCACGACAAAGCCGGTGGTGCCGACGACATCATACTGCCACGCCCGCACCTGGACTTCCCTCCTTTCGAGGACGACGGTGACCCGGGCCTCGAGTTCCTTCAGGTGCTCCGCCACCTTCCACCGGTCGGGCTTTTCCACCTGTCGGCCGGCGGCATCCAGCTCCTGGCGGAAGTACCCCTGGCGGGGCAGCAGGGTCACCGCCACCATCGGCACCTCCATGTCCGCGGCGGTCTGGATCGTGTCACCCGCCAGGATGCCCAAGCCGCCGCTGTAGGTGGGCATGTCGGACCGAAGGCCGATCTCCATGGAAAAGTAGGCAATGGAAGGTCTGCACGCGGACAGCGCGAGCTTGGGGTCTGGCATATGTACTCCATCCTTGCAGAAGGTTCCTTTTCATCATCTGTTACATTACCGCAAGAGACCTGTGGCACTTGCAGGGGGTTTTGCTTACCGTGTTTCGGGCTCCGCGTCAAGGGCCAAAGGGCTTCCGCAGGCCATTGATGCGGAACTTGCCTATTGGAGCCGACCGGGTGGGGGACGGTAAGCTCTCCCTGAGGCGCCCTGGAAGTACCGGGGTCTGGGGCCGGGAAACAGTTCGTCGCAGGTATGTCGCGCCGCGTCAAGAGCTTGCAGGAATGCCACGTTCAGGCGGCCGATGGAGCCGTCGGATACGTCGACGACCAGTACTCCCGCCAGCGCCGCGTTTCACAAGTACCGCGATTATGGGTGAGGTTGCTTCGTCGCCCTCGGCGCGAAGCGCCGCTGCGCGTCGGGCCTCGCAATGACATGATTGCCGCGCTCGGTGAGCCTCGCTCGCAATGACATACAGCCGCCTGTTATGTCATTGCGAGGAGCTTCAGCGACGAAGCAATCTCTACCCTATAGTCTCAGGACTTGCGAAATGCGGTACTAGCGAGATCGAGGAGGGGGTCTTCGAGCGGGGCGAATAGAGTCTTTGTCAGGAACTTCTACCACACATTCGGACATCTTTTTGGTTGCGGCCGAAGGCCGCGCTAGGGAAAATCCTTACTTCTCTCGGCGGCTTGAGGCAGTAAAGAGAGTAGAGACGGGATGAGGCCCGTACGACAGACGGTGGCTGTGCGAAAGGAAGTTGACCATGGCTGTCGGCATGTGTTCCAACGAAGATATCGGCAGGGATATCGCGCTCACCTCGATTCGGATAACAGGCTCGTAAGGAGGATGTACGATGACCACTACAGGCGTGAGAACCTTCGATCAGTCCCTGGAAACCACGAGAGAATGGCTCCAGGACGTACAAGAGCAGATGGGATTGGATGACGAGCAACGGGCCTTTCGGGTGATGCGGGCGGTCCTCCAGACGCTCCGGGACCGGCTGACCGTCGAGGAGGCGGCGCAGTTCGCCGCGCAGTTGCCCATGCTTCTGCAGGGGGTGTACTACCACGGATGGACGCCGACCGGCAAGCCGCTCAAAATCCGGGACCGGCAGGAGTTTCTGGATCGGGTGGCCGAGGGCCTGATGCGCGAGCACGACCCCCAAGAGGCCTGCCGCGCCGTATTTCGTGTGCTCGAAGAGAGAATGCCCGGTGGGGAAATCGAGGATGTCAAACGCATTCTGCCCGAGGCCATTCGGGATTTATGGCCTTAGAGAAATGGTTGGAGAGCAGTAGTCATGAGAGTTCCTCTCGAAATCGCTTTCAAAGGAATTGAACATACGGACGAAATTGACACGTTGATTCGGGAAGAAGCCGAGAAACTGCAGCGGGTGTGCAGTTACATCATGAGTTGCCGGGTCGCCGTCGAGAAGCGCCAGCAACATCAGGATCGGGGCAACCCCTACCGGGTTCGGATCGACATGACGGTCCCGCCCGGCCACGAGCTGGTGGTCAAGCGCGAGCACACCAAAGGGAACCTGCATGACCCCCTCGCGCTCGTGATCAAGAACGCCTTTACCGTGGCGGCCCGGCAGTTGAAAAAGCTGGTGCAGCAACAGCGCGGCGATGTCAAGACCCACCCGGATCAGCAGGTGATGGCGGTGATCCATCAGCTCTTCCCCGAGGAGGGCTATGGCTTTCTGCGAACGGTGGATACACAGGATGAGATCTACTTCCACCGGAACAGCGTGTTGCATGACGATTTCGACCGTCTGGCGATAGGCCTCGGGGTCCGGTATGCGGCGGAACTGGGGGAGAAGGGGCCCCAGGCCACGTCGGTCCAGATCGTCGACAAGCCGCGTCCTCCGCTGCAAGCGCCGTTTCGGGGATAGTTGCCGCTTGGATCTTCTTCCCTGTGGAATCTGTTTGAGGTTTGTGATTTGGAATTTGGGATTTCCGCCGTCCCGGCGGTCAGGGCTCCGAGGAGGTCAGGCCCTCCTGGATGGCGTACTTGGTGAGCTGGGCGACGTTGTCGATCTCCAGCTTGTTCATGACCCGCAGGCGGTGGGCCTCGACGGTCTTGGGACTGATGTGCAGCCGCAGGGCGATCTGTTTGGTGGTCCGGCCCTCGGCGAGCAGTTGGAGCACCTCGCGCTCACGCTGGGTCAGCAGGGAAAAGGCCGTGGGCTCGACCCGCTCCTCCGTGTGCACGAGGTCCTCCACCACGACATTGCTGATGGAGGGGCTCACGTAGGTCTTGCCGTCCGCGACGGTGCGGATGGCCCGAGCCAGCTCGTCGAAATCGCAGTCCTTGAGCAGGTACCCGGAGGCCCCGGCCCGGAACATCTCGGTCACGTAGCGCTTGGCCGAGTGCATCGACAGGGCGATGACTTTCACGCCGGGCGCTTCCCGCTGGATCTCGCGAGTGCCTTCGATGCCGTTCAAGTCCGGCATGCTGATATCCATCACCACGATGTCCGGCATCTGCTCCCGCGCCAACTCGACCGTGGAGTGCCCGTCGCTGGCCTGGCCGACGACTTCCATGTCGTCCTCCTGCTGGATGGCACGGCTCAAACCATGACGCACGATGGCGTGGTCATCCGCGAGCAAGATCCGAATGCTCATAACATCGTCCCTCTTCTTTGCGCGGGTTGTCAAACGCGACCTGCCGCATTCGATCTCCCCGTCCTTTCCTTGGACCGGCGCCCCCCGGAGCGGCCGTTGTTCTTTATTCTCAGAAAATCCATCCTAAGTTATCGGCATGGCGGTGTCAATCCTTCCCGCCGGATTTGCCGGTCAATTTTCTGCATAGTGTGTACATAATTTCGATTGTTTCCCGCGAATTTCCCCCGATCGCGCCGGCGTCTCGCGGTCTTCGGCCTCCGCAGGAGGGAGCGCCGGCAGGCATTTCCCGCCCGGAATTCGTCGATTTCCTGATGTCTCCCGGCAGTCGGGCATGGTACGTCTACCCTTTGATTGCATACCGGAACCAAACGAATCGCGCGAAGGTGCGGTTTTTCATGGAGAAAGGCCACGAAAGCGCGTTCGAACAAGTGAATCGTAGATGTCACCGGAAGTGAAGTCCAGCAACGCTC
>VGYL01000481.1 GCA_016872975.1 Planctomycetota bacterium | reverse complement strand
TCATCTGTGGCTGATTTGAGTTTTAAAACACTCTCTAAGCACCGCGAATGGCTCAGAAAGATTAGCGCAGATTGGCGAAGATTAGCGGATTCGTTTTCTCTCTTCCGGCTTGTCCGGGTTAGGACCGACTTTAGTTTAAATACCTTCGCCCTGTGGAGTAAGTGAGCATTATCACAACCGATCTTGTATTGTTGAATGACTGGATATAGAGAATCCCTATGAACGATCCCTACCGCTATCGTGCTGGCAAGGTCTCCCCGCCATTCAATGATGCGTGGATTGGACCGAATGTACCCAATTTATGGATTCTAGCAAGCAGGGATACAGGGCGATCTTCCGCATGGAGGAATAAAGCGGTTGAGGTGGACAAGAAAAACCGGGGATCATTCACGTTTTCAGAAATGCGACAAAGCTCCCGAAGATGGGAGGTTAATTTCCCCAAAAGCACCGGTACATCAAACCGATGCCGGCTTTGAACTGCCACTCAAATCAGGTCGTTTTCCAGTCGGTGTGGCGCGACGATGGAAAATTCACCCATGCCATAACCGCAGTCTGCCGGGCTGAGGCTCAATTTTGCAGATCCCCTTCAGCCCGCATCCGCTGCAGATCTCGCTGCAGGTCTGATAGGGGCGCAGGTGGCCCGTCCGCTGGAGATGCTCGAGCATGGCTTGCACTAGTTCAGGGGTCGTTCCCAGCCGGGCCGCTAGGACGCGGGTCTCGAACGTGCCGCCAGAACGGATCTTTGCGAGGAGTTCTTCCAGCATGGTCACAGTCCTATCCATACGGCCAGATGGTAGACCACCGTCCCGGCTGCCATCGAAAGCCCCAGTAGCAGGAATACGCTCAGCAGTGTCCACCGCCAAGAATTGGTTTCCTGTTTGGTCACCGCCACTGTTGCCATGCAGGGGATGAAAAGCATCGTCACAACCAGGAAAGAGAGGGCACTGGCAGTCGAAAAGGAGACGGTCAGCATGTCGGTCAGACCGGCGTTGGGGGAACTGCCGAATAGCACGCCCAGCGTGGCGATGGCGTTTTCCTTGGCTGGGAAACTGGTGATGAGCGCCACCGTCAGCCGCCAGTCGAAGCCCATCCAGCGGCCTACCGGTTCGATGAAATGGCCGAAGCGCGCCAGGAAACTGGTGTTCAGGTTGCCATTGGGCAGGTAGGAGAGCACCCATACCAGCAGCGACATTACCAGAATAGCCGTCCCAGCCTTCTTGACGAAGGCAATCGAACGCTGCCAGACCAGCAGGCCGATTGTACGGAGATTGGGGATGTGGTAGAGCGGCATCTCCATGATGAAAGCCGAACGCTGGCCTTTGAATATCACCTTGTTGAGCAACGCGCCGCTGACAACGAGCATCAACAAGGAAAGCAACACCAGCCCCCATGAAACCCAGACTGCATTCGCGCCGAAAAAGGCCGGGGCGATGAACGCGATCACTGCCATGCGCGCGGTACAGGGCACCAGCGGGGCGATCAGGATCGTCAGCAAACGCGCTGGCCACGAGTCGATAACCCGCGTCCCCATGACGGCTGGCACGTTACAGCCAAAACCCAAGAAGAGCGGCAGGAACGATTTGCCGTGCAGCCCCATCAGGTGCATGAAATTGTCCATTACGTAGGCGGCGCGCGCCATGTAGCCCACGTCTTCGAGCAGGGCGAAGACCGCGAAGAAGATCACCAGAATGGGCAAGAAGGTTAGTACCGAACCAACCCCACCGATCAATCCGTCCACAACCATACCCTGCAGCCAGAACGGGGCATCCGCCAGCGCGCCCGCGGCCAGCCCCGCCAGCGGTGCGATGATCCGCGCGTCCAGCCACTCCTGTAGTGGACTGCCGATCGTGAATGTCAGCCAGAAGACCAATCCCAGGATGCCAGCCAGGATGAACAGTCCCCAGACCGGATGCGCCGCCCAGCGATCGAGACGTTCGGTCAGTCCAATCTGACCAATCTTGGGCCGAGATACCGCAGCACGCAGGATACACCCGATCCATTCGTAGCGCCCTGAAGCCACTGCAAGGAAAGCGTCATCGTGGGCGCGCAAAATATCGTGGACGGCATCCCAAACCTCCTTCGGTAGCGCCGCCTGCATCATGTGCGTTACTTCGGCGTCACCCTCCAGCAGTTTGAGTGCAATCCAGCCCTTTGGATAGGGAGGAGGAACGTGACCGGCGATCTGCGCCTCGATTTTTGCTAAAATCTCGCGATGATCGGCGCGTACCTCGGGCGGGCGCGGACTGGGAACCCGCTTACCGCTCAAGATCTCGTTTACCACCCCCAGCAGTTCTTGCACCCCCGCCGCCTTCGATGCAATCATGGGCACAACCGGCAGACCAAGAGCCGCTTCAAGCACGCGCGCGTCCACCTGCACACCCTCCTGCGCGGCCACGTCCATCATGTTCAGTGCCACTACCACCAGCGCATCCAGCGCCGAAAGTTCGGCCACCAAGTACAGGCTGCGTTCCAGATTAGCCGCGCTGACCACCGCCACCACAACCGAGGGTTTCTCGCGCAGGATGAACTCGCGGGCGATCATCTCCTCCGGCGAATTAGCGGTCAGGCTGTAGGTCCCGGGCAGGTCCACCAGGCGGATAGAGTGTCCGCTCAAGTCGAAGTGGCCTTCGCGATATTCCACCGTCTTGCCCGGCCAGTTGCCAACATGCTGGTTCAAGCCGGTTAGTAAGTTGAACAGGGTGGATTTACCCATGTTCGGCTGGCCGGCCAGGGCGATTATCGGGGCACCCATATCCTTCGCGGATGTATGCGAAACGGTTATGGACGGAGTGACGTGGCACTCACTCATGCACACCTCGCTCGACGATGATCTTGGCCGCCTCGCCGCGGCCGAGGGCAACGCGCGTCCCGCGAACGGTCACGATAAGCGGTCCGCGCCCGTAGTTCTGCACCATATTGACTTGCACGCCAGGTGTGAACCCAAGCGACACTAGCCGACTGCTGACCATCCGTCCGCCCTGAATGGCCAGGATGGTGGCATCCTCGCCGACCGTCATCTCGGACAGTGATATCAGGCGATCATTCACAAACATACCAGTCTCCTGCGATGAGGGATGTTATAATAGGTCAAGAGGAATATATATTATTATATGCTAATAATGAATATTAGTGTAATGGAATAATAAAGATTTCATCATGGCAAATGTCACAAACGTAGATACCACGGAAATATCCGGCCTTAGTTCGACCATCCAGGATTACCTGTCCCTGATCTATGTGATGGAACGCGACCAAGAACCGGTAATCGGGTCGCGCCTGGCCGAACTGCTGGGCGTTACTCCTCCCACCGTAACTAACACGCTCAAGCGCATGACCCGCGACGGCCTGATTACCATGAGCAAAGACGGCACGCACCTGACTGAAGCCGGCTGGAGTGCGGCGCGGGTGATCATGCGCCGCCACATGCTAATGGAATGGATGATGGTCAAGACCCTGCCCTGGTCCAAGCTTCACAGCGAGGCTCATCACCTAGAACATGCCATTTCCACAATGACCGAGACCGCGTTGATGGAGCAACTTGGTCGCCCACAGACCTGCCCTCACGGAAATCCGTTGCCCGGTTGCGAGGCATACGTGGAAAAATGGATCCCATTGACGAAAACATCACAAGGAGATGCTGTCACCATCCGCCGCATCCATGAACTGGCGGAAGAGAATGCCCAACTGCTTAGCTATCTGGAAGCGAAACACATCATCCCCGGTGTCCAGGTTGCCGTCGCCGAAATCCTGCCATTTAATCAGACCATTACCGTCGAGGTGGAGGGCCGGCCGGTCACTCTGGGGAATGCAGTGGCACGTTTTGTTTTTGTAGAAACCCGATGACCTAAAGAAATATCACAAGTACCTTTTCTTTACACCCTCTCGCCCTTGTATTATCCGTATATAAGTATCCCCTGGGGAATCCAATCCCATCCGTATCAAGCGAGACAGTGGAGGAGATCTGCTCGCCGGAACATTGGGACTTTGGACTGGACGCCCTGCGGAGTGCCTCCATGCTCTTCTGCGTGGATTATTCCGATCCTTCCCACTGGCTTCCGGAGAACACCCAGAACGCGTTTGGGAATCTCTCCTTCTCCCGGTTGGAGGAGGCGATCAGCATGAAGTGAGCGCAAACGAAAACTTCGTCTTCGCGCAGAGCCTGAAACGATACTGAGGTTAATGAAGCTTGCCGCTTTTTACGAGGAATATGACAAACAATAAAGGCCCCAAGTTTGGGGCCTCATCGTTTACAGCGGTAATGCCATTTGCGCTTGCGGGATTGGTTTAACCCGCCGACCACTCCGGTGTGTTCTTACCATTGCATGCTGAGCCAGCCATGCTTCTAAGGTCTGCTCCGGAGTCACCTGCGGGCTCTCCGCCGTCGGCGAACCGAGCGGCGATGCCGTGGACGTGTTCTGCCCGGCAAAGATGCTTGTCGCCTGCTTGGTCTTCACCCCGCCCAGCAGCCGGTTCACAGCCACCTGCAGGGTGTTGCCGGCATCTTCCGGCACCAGCGCCCCGCCGACCTCCTGGCCGGTGAGCAGTTGGTTGGAGAGCATCTTCTCGCCCATCAGGTCGAGGATCATCTCTTCCGCCGTGCCCCGGTAAACTGAGAAGAAAACTTCCACGGGCAGCGGAGCGAACGGACGCCAAACCCTGCGCATGGCTTGGTAGAGCACGTAGAAACTCGGCTCGATCTCGTAGAAGATGGCAGTGGGAAACATGACCAGATTGAGGCCAACTTCCACCAGCTTGGAGTTCGTCAGCAGCACGTCAATAGATCCGGCGCGCTTCTTGAGCCAGTCGATGCGCTTGTTCGGCGCAACCGTCGGGCGCAGGGTCTCCACCCGCAGGCCGGCGTTCTGTAACAGTTCTGCCAGCCTCTCCTGGATATCGCGTTCACCGGTTTGGCGGACGAACACCAGGGATTTGCGGCCGGCGAGCCGTTGGGCGCGGCAGGTATCCACCAGCCAGGCTTCCTTGGGAAGCAGACCACTTGAAACTGCGTCCGCTTCCGTCACCAGCTCCGGGAGGCGGACCGCAAAGCGACCCTTGCCCTTCAAGTGGCGGTGAAAAAAGACCCGCTCGCCCCGGAACATGGCGTTCGGCCGGTTGAAGATGGTGCTCCACCAGACACTGATGGCGCCCTTGCCGGTCTTGTCCTCCCGTTTCTGTTCTTCGAGCGCCCATGCCAGGAGCCCCGTTGGCGGGCTGTCCTGGCTTCCGTCCAGTTCGGCGTACTGCGCCTGCATTGCCGGCATCATGTCCAGCCGGACGATGTGCTCGCTGTAGGATGGCAGGGGGAGCCCCATGTCGGGCAGGCTGGCGAACAGCGTATAGGGCAGGATGTAGCGGGCGATCCCCGGGCTGATGCCGGGTTTTTCATCCACCGTCTCAAAGAAACGGGTTCCGGTGTAGGCTCCATCGTCCGTGATCCGGGAAGGATCGGGAACGTAGAAGGCCTTCTTGATCAGCCCCATGTCGCCGGCCCATTTCATCTCGCCGTTGAAGGCGTAGAGCCGGCGGACTTCTGGCGAGATGCGGCGCAGCATCCTGCTTGTGTTGGCGATCACCCTGCACAACATCCCCGAAGGGCTGGCGGTTGGGGTGGCCTTTGGGGCGGTTGCGGCAGGAATCCCAAGCGCGGCGCTGGCGGGAGCGATC
>VGYL01000480.1 GCA_016872975.1 Planctomycetota bacterium | reverse complement strand
CTTGTATTGTCGGGATGTTGATCTAGTACCGCATTTCACAAGTACCGCGACTATGGGGAGGAGGTTGCTTCGTCGCTGCGCGCCTCGCAATGACATGATTGCCGCGCTCGGCGAGCCTCGCTCGCAATGACAGAGGGCGCCCCAGTATGTCATTGCGAGGAGCTTCAGCGACGAAGCAATCATGTCATTGCGAGGAGCCCGGCGACGAAGCAACCTCCTCCTTGTAGTCTCAGGACTTGCGAAATGCGGTACTAGGATTCCGGCCGGAATCACGCTGCCATCCGGCCTCCTTGCGCCTGATCGTCAGCTTCGCGCGCGGCGCGGTCCCCTATTTCACCTGGGTCGGCTTCAGCGGCCGGCGGACGGCGGAGGGATGGACCCCCGCCTGCAGGGCCATCAGCAGGCCTGCCGCCTCCAGGTAGTTCTCCACATACAGGAACTCCGGGCGCTCGGGATGGTTCAGGCAACTGCGGTTCTCCCGCACGACAATCACCGGCACCCGGGCGTCCAGACAGGCCTGATGCGGGACGCCGAAGCAACCGTAGGGAGACACCAGACAGTCCACGTCCTGCACGCCGATGCCCTTGTCATGGCTGATGCGCGGCGCCTTGTGCAGGCCCTTGAGCAGGCAATGAATGAAGTTCTCCGTGATGGTCTCGACCGCCATGCGCGGGTCCACGACCTCGGTGAATCCCTTGAGGGCGTAATCGACCGGACCGTGCGCGACCGGCTTGTCCAGGGCTGCCGCGATCAGCCGGGAGGCAACCGCTTCCACGCCGCCGACCGGATTCACGCCGCCGTGCCGGAAGTAATCCTTGAGAGTCTCGGCGTCGATCGTGATGGGAGTCGCCAGGGCCAGCGCATCGAATTCGTGCTCGCGCACCTGCTCCACCAACTCCTGCCAGCCCCGCACCTCGCCGGTCGCCACGCCGTCTTTCATCTGGGCGATCAGCACCAGCGGCACCCGCAGCTCCACGATCTGGGCGTCCAAGCCGAGCATGGCCCGGGCGGCCGATACGGCGTTGATCGACTGATAGTCGGCCTTGTTGACCGCGACCAGGACCTTGTTCGAGAGCACGCGCCGCAGCAACAGCTTCCCTTGCAGAAACCGGTCCAGGATGCTCCCTTCGACGTACAGGCAGTTCTCGGGCATCTCGTTGATGTCCGAGGCGTTCACGACATTGGGGTGCAGAATCAACGTCTCGCAACAGCGCGCCAAGAGCCGGGCCGCCGCATTGGCGTCGCCACAATGCCCGCCGATCTCACAGCCGATCCCCGTGGGGACGATCATGACCACATTCATCGATTACTCCTTCAAGCCAGGGTTCCGTCGATCCGTCCGGGTGCAGGATACCCGCCGGCCTCCCCGCGTACAACCCGTAAGTACACGTCGGACGGCGTCCGGTTGTTCTGGTACTTCATGACAGTTGGCTTTCCGCGTGGGTGGCAGCGGCAAGCGCAGCTTGCCGATGGTTTGCCTATCCGCCATCGGCAAGCTCCGAAGACTCCGCTTGCCGCTGCCACCCGTCGCCCCTGCCTGGAGGTTCAATTGTCATGAAGCACGAGTGCCGCGTTTCACAAGTACCGCGACGATGGGGAGGAGGTTGCTTCGTCGCCCTCGGCGCGAAGCGCCGCTGCGCGTCGGGCCTCGCCATGACATGATTGCCGCGCTCGGCGAGCCGCGCTCGCAATGACATACGGCAGCCTGTTATGTCATTGCGAATCGTGAAGCCGCTTCGCGGCGGGTAGGAGAAAGAAACCCGCCGTATCCCGGGTGGGGTCCCCAAACGCGATGCATCGCGTTTGGGGGCCCGTGCCATGCCTACGCCTCGTAGGCATGTCTACGCAAAGCCGTAGACATGGCACCCAAACCGTCAGTTTCTTAGGAGGAGCTTCAGCGACGAAGCAATCTCTACTCGATCGTCTCAGGACTTGCGAAATGCCGTACGAGCGGGAACGAAAGAACACGGAGGAGCCCGCTTATGATATGATGGTCCAGGATTTCCGTTGTCGCCGCACGATTGGAGAGCGCGTGGAAACAGAAGACAGACCGGCGCCGATCCCGCCACCTTCTGCCGGGCCGGCGCGGCGTCGGATCAAGCTGGTGATCGCCTACGATGGTACGGACTACCACGGCTGGCAGATTCAGCCGGGGCTGCCGACCGTGCAGGGGATGCTCTGCGCCGCGGCGACCGCGGTCCTGCGCCGTCCGACCCACGTGCAGGGAGCCAGCCGCACGGATGCCGGCGTCCACGCCCGGGGGCAAGTGGCCGTGATCGATACCACCGGCCCGGTGGCCGTGGACCGGCTGCCGGTGGCGCTCAACAACCGTCTGCCGCGCGATATCGTGGTGGTCGCGGCGCAGGAGGTCGGCCCGGACTTCGACGTGATGGCGGATGTCACGCGCAAGGCCTACCGCTACACCATCCATACCGGCCGGCTCCGTCCGGTGCACGGAATCCGGTTCTGGTGGCATTTCCCGGCCCCGCTGGCCGTGGAAACCATGCGCGCCGCGGCCCGGCACCTGGTGGGCACGCACGACTTCCGCTCGTTCGCGGTCGCCGTGGAGGACGGCCAGGACACCGTGCGTACCGTGTTCCGCTGCGACGTCGCCCGGGGCGCCGACGGCGATCCCGACCGGATCACCCTCGACGTGGAAGGAGACGGCTTCCTGCCGCACATGGTCCGGATCATGGCGGGAACCCTCATCGACATCGGCCGCGGGCACTGGCGTCCGGAGCACATGGCCGACATCCTGGCCGCCCGCACGCGCGCCGCCGCCGGCCACCTCGCGCCGGCCTGCGGCCTGTGCCTGGAGTGGATCAGGTACCGCGAAAGAGCCGGGGAGCCCTCCATGCCCCTCTGACTCCGCGACAGAACCCGGGAGTGGGGAGCGGGCGCGTAGATCCTCGGCAGGAGTGAGATGGTTGGCAGGGGCTCCCCAACGCGGGATTTTGCGTTGGCAACCCCGACCTCAAGTCCTCCGGACTTGGGGAGGGCCGGACCGGCGTTTGTCGTGTGCCCCGCCCTATCTCGCCCTGAACCGCCGGATGATCCCTTCATTGCGCCTGAGCGAAATAGGGCGGGGCATAAGATAGCGTCTGACGACGCCACTACAAACCAGGCTTTCCGCCCTTGAGGTTGCCGCCCGGGAGTTTCTTCTTAGCCTTTGAGCGGATCGTTGAAGAAAAGGCGGTGCGCGGAGAAGTGAAATCCAGACTACCCGGATACGTTGTACGGGTCGATCACCACCATGCCGTTAGCCCGATCGACCAGCACGGGGATTCCGGCTTTCCCGCTGTCGTTGGCCAGACACTCGATTTCATCCTTGAGATCATCGGGTGCGTACCGAGAGAGTCCCGACAGCAGGAGCAGGGCGCGGGAATACAGGATGAGCAGTTGCTCCTTCGTGTGCTCCAGCGCTTCGATTTCCCGCTGTTGCCGGTCGGCGTCACACGCACTGAGGACAGGCTCCTCGATTAGTAGTTGCATAAAACACCGTCCTCCCATGCGCCACATCGGCTCTGGAACCAACTTGACTGATCGTGTTCACGACCGGACGATCAGCTACCCACCCTATATCGGCTGCATCGCTCCCCGACTTTGCGGTTTCTACGGTGGTACCCCAGGACAATTGCATGTTCGGCGCTGGAGCCGTTTGGAGTTCCGCCTTATGAACTTCGACAGACAACTTCGGTAGTGGCCAAACCAGAGGCCCCCAAGGGCCCTCTTCGTAGGTCGTGCGTCCTCGCACGACGTCTTAGGCGAGCGGGGACGCTCGCCCTACGAAGACCGGCCGTCGGCCGGTCTGGATTGCCGAACTTGTTCGTCAAAACTCATTAGGCGGGTCCAGACCGCGCAGCGGCTCAAGACCTTGTCGGCGTGGAAGGCAGGACTGTCTCGACCCGTGTAAACGCGGAACTCCGAACGGCTGCGCCCCGCAAGCCAGGTGTTCCGCGCAGATCAGGCAACGATAACCTTGCCTACGTGCAATTGCCCTGGGTGGTGCCTCTGGTTTTCCCTCCGCCTCGGCCGATCGAGAGTCACCGTATACGTGGATATCGGGCCTTGGAGACGACCGTGACAGCGCGGGCACGGCAACGCCGGGCGGCACCCGGGCGGGTGGCAGCGGCAAGGCCGTAGGCTTTGCGCAGGTCTTGCCGATGGCGGATGGACTAACCCATCGGCAGGCTCCGAAGAAGGTCCCCAATCGCGATACATCGCGATTGGGCGGGGCTCCCCAACGCGAAATTCTGCGTTGGGGACCCCGAGCCCGGAATCCGCTTGCCGCTGCCACCCATTACTGAGCGGGGTTCTCACACACCCTCTCAGCCGTGGCATGAGGCATCCTGCCCATGGTTCCGCATCGTGGGCAAGAGACCCGTGCTCTGCCAAAGCCCAACGCGTCACGACAGATCTGCCGAAAGGCCCGTTGTGCAAGGCAAGCCCAATTCTCATCGGCCCGGCCCGGGGCTGTCCCGGGCGGCTGGTGCCGGTCGGTAAGACACGGGGAGATGGGGACATTTTTCTCTTGCGAGGGCACCGACCACGGCATATACGTATCGACGAAAGGGAAATCAATGAAACGAGTGGCCCCTGCGGCGTAAGGGCTCTCCGGCGGGTTCGGGACGCGTGCGGCCGGGGGCAGTGGTTCGGGATGCAAAAAGGAGGCTCTGGCAATGCTCACATGGCTCAAGGAACTGGACGAGGTGCTGCGCGGACAGAAGGCCGACCCGCGTCTGCTGGCGAGCGGGACCGGCTGATCGCCAGCCTTGTGATTCTCGTGGTGATCTTCGGCGGCTTCTACCTCTACCACGTCGTTCACGTACTGGTAGATGCCCGCGTGTTTCTTGTTCAGAACGGCCTTCTCGAAGTGAACGACGAACATGCGGCCCCGGGCCAGCTCTTCCCCCAGGGTATAGGCGACCGGCTCGTCGTCGACGTAGAAGACCCCGCCGCACAGTTGCAGGTACTCCATGTGTTCGAGGGCCTCTTTCGCCGCGGCGTAGTCGCCGGGACTTCCCGATTGCAGCTTGCGGCCGGCGGCCGGCGGATTCGCGGCCGCGAGGGTCTCCTGCTGCATCCGCCACTGCTCCAGGACGCGCTGGGCGTCGCCGACGTATTCTTCCAGCAGCGGTTTCGCGGTGCACACGTTGTTGCGCAGGAACAAATTGACCAGGTTCTTCTTCCGGTGAAGCCGACGGCCGGACAGCGTGGCGAGCTTCTCACGAGAGTAGAGATAATCGACGTTGTCCCGGTCCTCCCAGACGCGGCACCCTAACCGGGAGAGTTGCTCGGCCTGGGAGGAAGAGACCGCCTTCATCGTGCGGTACCGATCGAAGAGCGCGTTCAGGATATCCCCCGGCGGCAATTGAAAGGGCAGGATGAAGAAAGGTTCGGCGTCACGACCCGTAATGATGAGAACCTCTTGGCCGATCTGCGCCACCCGGTACTGATGCGCAGCCCGGAACAGGTACAGACCCGCGAAAGTCAACTCCGACATGCCGTCCGGCAAACGTTGAAACCGCGGATGGAGCCACGGCCTCTGTTCCAAGGCGAGCGCGGAGAAATCAGGATATTCCTCAATCATCGAGTTCAAGACCCCTACAGCAAACATTGACCACGGCCCTACAGTCTGCTATCATACGTGTGTTTTTTCAAGGAGTTGCA
>VGYL01000479.1 GCA_016872975.1 Planctomycetota bacterium | reverse complement strand
CTGGAAATCCGAGCGGGCAGCGGCATAACGCCGCCAGGATCTTTCCTCACACACTCCGCAGGTCAATCTGGATAAAAACTTGACGAGGGTCCTCGTTTGTGTTAAACTGGGTAAGCAGACTGGGCGTGTTCTTCTGCCTTCAGGGGGGGAAGATGAAATCGTGGTGACAAGACTCGGCGGCCCCGAGCGTTTGCCCGAGGCCATCTATTGGTGTCCGGGTGGAAATTGGACGTTGGTTTTGGATGGGGAAGTGAGGGGTGGAATATGATACGTAAGACCAGAATGAGTGTGAGGGCGTTCGTCCTGCTCGCGGCGGTGGTGGGGTTCGTCTCGACGGCCTCTGGTGACACCGTCACCGATCTGACCAATGGCGTGCCGGTTACCGGGTTGTCCGGTGGCGTGGGCAGCCAGGTCTATTACCGCCTCGTCGTCCCGGGTGGTTCCGGCACGGTGGAGATCAGCATCTCGGGCGGAACCGGCGACTGCGACCTCTACGTCCGACGGGGCAGTCTGCCGTCGATTTGGAGCTATCATTATCGGCCCTACCAGCTCGGCAACGATGAGAGCGTAAGCGTGACCGGCTCCGTGGCCGGGACCTGGTACATCATGCTCCGCGGCAATGCCGCCTACAGCGGGGTCACGCTCGTCGGCAGCTACGCGGCCGCGACTCCCACGGTGCTGGCCAACGGGGTCGCCTGCACCGGCCTCTCCGGCGTCTCAGGCAGCGAGAGACTCTTCACGATCGAGGTCCCGGCCGGTCAGGAAGGCCTGGACGTGAACACCTGGGGCGGCGTGGGCAACGTGGACCTGTATATCAACCACGGTTCGGCGCCGACTCCGTCCGATTACGATGGTCACTCCAGCGGCAGCGGGAACACCGAGTCGGTCTATATCGGCAACCCCGCGGCCGGCACGTGGTACATCCTGCTCCGCGGTTCCAGCCAGTACCAGGGCGTGACGCTCCGGGCCCTGTATGGCGCGGGCGGGCCGCCCGCGCAGGGACAGGGCGGAGAGGTCATCCCCAATCTGTCCGGGGCACTCGGCAGCCACCAGTATTTCGTGTTCCACGTGCCCTACAATCTGGAGGGTATCTCCTTCGCCATCAGCGGCGGCACCGGCGATTGCGACATGTATATCAAGCGAGGCGCCAAGCCCACCACGTCGGACTATGACTATCGACCGAGCGACAACGGGAACAACGAGAGTGTCGGCTTCACCGGCGCGATCGAGGGCGGTGACTGGTATGTTCTGCTGGTGGGCGACCAGGCCTATGCCGGCGTGCGGCTCGAGGTACGTTACACCTATCGGGTGAGCCCGCCCCCCGAGCCCAAACCCCCGGCGGACAAGCCCGCGGAGGACGGCATCACGCGACTGACTCCGGGCGTGCCGGTCACGGGTCTGGCCGGCAAAGAGAATCGGCAGCAGTACTTCAGCATCGAGGTGCCCGCCGGCGCCACGAACCTTGTCATCCGGATGTCCGGGGGCACCGGCGATGCCGATCTGTATGTCCGCCATGGAGCGCTCCCGACGCAGTGGGTGTATGATGAGCGGCCCTTCAACATAGGCAACAACGAGCAGGTGACGATCGGCGCGCCCGCGGCGGGGATCTGGTACATCATGCTCCGGGGCTATCAGTCTTTCTCCGGTGTCACGCTGATGGCCACGTTCGACGGCGTCAAGCCGGAGGACGTGACCGTCCTGCTCAACGGGGTGCCGGTCATCGGCCTTGCGGGTGGGGTCGGCAGCGAGAAGTTCTTCCAGATCGAGGTGCCGGCCGGCCAGACGAAACTGGAAATCGCCCTGTCCGGCGGCACCGGCGACGCCGATCTTTACGTCCGCCTCGGCGCCAAGCCGACCACCAAGGAGTGGGACTACCGGCCCTTCCTGTTCGGCAACAACGAGACGGTGACGATCGACAATCCCAAGGCCGGAACCTATTACATCATGGTGCGCGGCTATGTGCCCTATGCCGGGGTGACGCTGAAGGCGACCCACGGGCCGGCGCCGGACGACGTCAAGGCCTTGGCGAATGGCGTGCCGGTGGAAGGTCTGTCGGGGGCGCAGGACAGTGAGACGTTCTTCCGGATCGTGGTCCCCGCCGGCCAGGATTCGCTGTCCATCACAATATCCGGCGGCACGGGCGACGCCGACCTTTACGTCAAGAAAGGGGAGAAGCCGACGGCCAAGAGCTGGGATTACCGTCCGTACCTGCATGGCAACGGCGAAGCGGTGAAGATCCAGAATCCCACCGCCGCCACGTGGTATGTCATGGTACGGGGCTACCAGGCGTATGCGGGGTTGCGCCTGGAGGCGTCCTTCTCTCCCGGGAAGCTCGCCGGCTCGCCGCCGGGGGATGACAAAGATTTCGTGGTCATCGTCTTTTCGAAATGACTCGATCCACGTCGGTCCGCGCGGCGCCCGCCGCCGCGCGGATCGGCGCCTAATCCCGATCGACCAGAGAGCGGAGCGCAGCCAAGTCGATCCCTTCGAGTGAAGGGCAGATCAAGTCTGCCGGCGTCAGCTCTTCGGCGGGTACGGTATTGGTCACCGCCACGCAACGGGCGCCCGCCGCCTTGGCCGCCTGGACGCCGCTCGGGGCATCTTCAAACACCACGCACCGGCGCGGCGCAAGGTCCAGGAACCGGGCCGCCGTCAGGAAGATCTCCGGGTCGGGCTTTTTCCTCGTGACCTCGCTGCCGCTGACGTAGGCCATCTGCTCATAGGGCACGCCCGCGGATTCCAGGATCGCGCGGGACAGCTCGCGGCTGGCCGAGGTCGCAATGGACAGCCGGAACTCCGGATGGTCCAAAGCCGTCCGGATGAGCTTCAGCACGCCCGGGAACGCCGGCAATGGCTCCCGGCGCATCGCCTCGATCAGGTACTGCTCACGCCGTTCGACGGCCGCCTGCACCTGCTCTTCCGTCAGCTCCAAACCGTGGACGCGGGCCCCGGCCTTGACGTACGCCTCGGCCCCCCGGCCGAACCCGCCCGCAAAGTCCTCCGGCGCGACGCCCTCCAGGCCGAACGTCTCCCGGAAGATCCGGATCGTCACCCGCGCGTTCAGCGGCTCCGTATCCCCGATCACCCCGTCCACGTCGAAAATCAGACCATACAACTGAGCCATAGTGTGCATTCTCCATGAATCCTGCGCGGGCCTATGATAGCGTCCCGCATGCAGAGGACAAGGTGGACTTGGTGGACGGGGTGGACGCGGTGTTCGTTCACGATGTCTATTGTGTCCATGCCGTCCATCGAGTCCATCCGGCGCCCGCTCATCCTTTGACACAGATCAGCGGCTCCAGGCGGGCGACTTTCCTGGCTAAGCCGGCGACTTCGGTGGCGTCGACGACCGCCGTGACATCCTTATAAGCGCCGGGAGCTTCTTCGGCGATGCCGCGCGGCGAGGCGCCTTTGATGATGATGCCTTTCTGAGCGAGATGCATCACCACGTCCTTGCCGTGCCAGCGTTTGGTGGCCTGGCTGCGGCTCATGGCCCGGCCGGCGCCGTGGCAGCAGGAGCCGAAGGCCAGGGTCATGCCTGCCTCGGTGCCCGCCAGGATGAAGGAGGCGGTCCCCATCGTGCCGCCGATCAGGACCGGCTGGCCGCTCGCCTGCAAATCCTCCGGCAGCGACGAATGGCCGGGCCCGAAGGCCCGCGTCGCGCCCTTGCGGTGCACGTACAGCTTCTTTCGCTTGCCGTCGATCTCGTGCTCTTCCACCTTGCAGGTGTTGTGCGAGACATCGTAGATGAGCGTCAGATGGGCCCGCGGGAAGATCGTCGCGAAGGCCTCCCGGGTCAGATGCGTGAGCACCTGCCGGTTCGCCAGGGCGCAGTTGATCCCGGCGCACATGGCCCCGTAGTACTGCCGGCCGACCTCGGACTGGATCGGGGCGCAGGCCAGATCCTTGTCCGCCAGCTCGATCCCTTGCTCCCGCGCGACTTTGATCATGCGGGCCAAATAGTCGGTCGCGATCTGGTGCCCCAGGCCGCGCGAGCCGCAGTGGATCATCACGGTGATATCGTTGAGGCCGACACCGAACGCTCCGGCGAGATCCTCATTGTAGATGGCCGAGACCCGTTGCACCTCCAGGTAGTGATTGCCCGACCCGAGCGTGCCGACCTCTCGCTCCTGGCGCTGCTTGGCATGGTCGGAGACGTACCGCGGCTCGGCCCCGAGCATCCGGCCGTTCTCCTCGATTCGCTGCAAGTCGCGGCGCTGCCCGTAGCCCTGCTCGACGGCCCACAACGCGCCGCCTTGCAGCATTTCGTCCATCTCCAGGGACGAGAGGCGAAGCTTGCCTTCACTGCCCACGCCGGCGGGGATGCGCCGGGCCAGGACATCGGCCAGCTCCTTCTCGTTGCCTTTGATATTGTCGAGCGTCAATCCGGTGCGCAGCGCCCGCACGCCGCAGGCGATGTCGAACCCGACGCCGCCCGCGGAGATGACGCCGCCCTCGTCCGGATCGAACGCCCCGACGCCGCCAATGGGAAACCCGTAGCCCCAGTGGGCGTCCGGCATGGCATACGACGCCTTCACGATCCCCGGCAGGGCCGCCACGTTCGCCGCCTGCTGGTAGACCTGCTCATCCATCTGGCGGATCAGGCCCTCATCGGCGAAGACCGTCACCGGCACCCGCATCTTGCCGAACGGCTCGATCGTCCATTGGGCCTCCCCACGTTTCTGCAGCTTCTCGGCGAACATGTCCTTGCTCCTTATGCCTAACATCTGGAGTTTTGCAAAATGGAAGTTGGGCCTATTATTCTTCTCGGACACCGCGCCGGCGGGGAGATCAACGGGCTCCCGCTGAGCGACAGCGTCTTGGTCATTGGAATTTGGGTCATTGGAACTTGTTTCGGATTTCGGACTTCGGATTTCGTGCTTTCTTGCTTCCGCGCCGCGCGGCTACACGTCCACGATGCACTGGGCGACCCAGGTGCCGTCGCTTTGCTTCCGGACCTTCAAATCCGCATACGTGGCGGCCTTGACTTCGACCGCCGGCTCATGCCGGGCGACCTCGACCGGCTCGCCCCAGGCCTGCGCCTCGATGCCGCCGGCGACGGCCCGGATCTCGAAGCGGCTGAACAGCATGCCGCGCGTATCCATCTCGTACAGCAGCGCGCTGAGCCAGCAAAAGAGGAGCAACTCGTCATCCTCTTCCCGACAGGCGATCGCCACGGCTGTCTTCGGCTGCACCTTCGCCGGGTCCGTGATGACCGCGGTCAGCGCCAGCGCCGCCTGCGCGAACGCCTCCTCCCGCGTGGCCCCGAAGCCGCGAATACCCATATCCGCCGGATGCGAATAGAGTTCCCAATGCGTTTCCGTCATAGCTTTCAATCCCCACCCGCGTGCACCGGGCGACGAAACGGTCCCTCTCCATCCTAACAGAACCGCCCGCCCGCCGCATCGGTTTTTCCCGCAATTGCCGCCGGCTCTTCGTGGGTTGGGCGTCCTCGCCCGACTTGTTCCGGACTGGCCTCGTTTGGCAGAATCGGCGGCCGTGCGGTAGCGGTAGGGTGGGCTCCGCCCACCGCCCCGCGGCAGGGCCGAGTCGAGTAGGCGAGGGGGTTGGCCCCCTCGCCCCTCACAGATCCGGACGTGCAGATTTCCCGCATCCGGCTCCTCATCCGATAGGTTCGCTCAAGGTGTCCTGCGGTGGGACTGTGCCAGCCGTG
>VGYL01000478.1 GCA_016872975.1 Planctomycetota bacterium | reverse complement strand
CCAACCAGCCTCGTCGCTAGGGATCTCTGACACACAGGTTCGGTACTCAAGATGCTGACCCCTTGACCCCGAATTGTCACTGGGACGCCCAGCATCGCCCGACCTACATGTCTTGAGTTCGCCTGCGCTGGTGACGACATTTCTTTCTCAACCGTCCGATTCGCCGTTGCCACAGCCGACGTCCGGCGACCAGTTCCTCGATGGAGGCCAGGAGTGTTTCTGCCTCCGTGTACCGTCCCACCTCAATCAAGGCCTCCGTTTTCTCGATCTGCCAGCGTACTACTTCACGCGGCTCGTCGCCGATGATGCCGACGAGCTTGTCGATGCCTTGGATGCCCTTGTGATATTCTCCGAGCCCCATCCAGGCGTCTACCTGCGTTTCGAGAGCGGCTGTCCAGCACGGTTCTCTCTGGAGCACTTGCTTGGAGATGCTCAAGGCTTCTTCGTATCGGCCCATATGATTGAAGATGTCCGCCTGCAGGACCAGGGCGTCGACGTTGTCTCTGTCGGCACGCATAAGCAGGTCGATGATCAGCAAGGCGGGTTCATAGTGCTCCGCATAGTGCAGATCCCGCGCAAAATCCAAACGAGCCTTTTGCAGGTCTCCTCCCTGCTGTACCGTTGTCAGCAATTCCTGAAATGCCTGCCCGGTATCGAAGAGGGCCCGAAGTACAATGCCATTGCCTTTTGCCGTGGTTCTCGGATCGCCCAGAAGGACTTCGGCGGGCAATTCGAGACCGACCTTTTCTTGCACCCACCGGTTGAATGCCTGCCATTGGTCCAAGTAGTCTCGCATTAGACAAGGCACCACGTACTTGGTAAACCAATCGTGTTGGACTCGCTCGGCGTATATTTCCACCTTGTCCGGGGCATCTGCCAGCCAACGTCCGCGCGCGGTTCGCGAGAAGAAATCGTAGTGGTGGGCGACCTCATGCACGAGCGTCATCAGCATGCACATTCGCAGATAGAACCCGACCGGGATTGGGTCCAGCGCATCTGGCCCACACACATAGGCGTAGATGCGTAGCTTGTTCTGACCTGGATAATAGGTTCCCAACACACTGCCGGCGAATATCCCGGGCAATATCTCATAGCCTGGCCGGCCGACGTGAGGGTCCGATTCCGGGGGAGCCGTCCATTCCTCTTCTCTCTGTCGTGACCGGTTTCTCTCGCCCAGACACAACTCGATCGTCGTCAACCCGTCGGTCACCCCCTGGGGCAAGGCCCGCAAAACGGAACGGATGTCCTCCGCGCCGGCGGGGTAGCGGACGAAATCCGACTCGTCGCGCACGTGAATCGGTATCGTGGCCGCAGGCATCGACGGCGGGGTCCCTCTTGTTCTACGAGATTCCTTCGTCATGCCTTTGGTCAGACGCTTCTTGAGGAGTCTCTCCTGGAGCCGCCGGAGGGACGCGGCCCTTGTCTGGGCATCCGAGTAGTCGTGTCTCTCTGCCTCTTCGAGATGTCGTCTGGTCGTGTGAAAACTCCGAGACAAGGCCGTTCCTTACGAGAAACCCGTGATTCCGGGGCGCCATGCTTGGTTCCCGGCGCGTTGTGCCGCGGATCTTGTGTTCGGCTTACGATTCTGCCCTGTTGGAGCCTGTCGCCGGCAGCTTCGCCTACGCCGATTCCAGATGTTTACTGGATCATAGCACCAACTCGCTATGCGGACCTCTTTTGCTTTCTGATGATTTCCGCCAGGGACCGCAACGCCTGATTCACCGAGTCATGGTCAGGAAAGAACTCCGCAACGTCCGGGTCAATGACTACCACATTCGTTCCCTCCGCATACCGCTGTGCGTACTTGCCCTGCACGCCTTTGCTGACATCATATTCATCCAGCATGTCGGGGTCTTCTTGCGTTTTCTTCATATCAAGACGAACCGGTCTTCGTCCTCGGAATGCAGGGGATCGTAAATGGCCAAGGACAAGGTACCTCGAAACGCCGTGCTGGCTTCGTCAAAAGAAACACCATGCACTTCGAGATTCTGTCTGGCCTTGTTCGGGTCCCATTCAAAGCGAAGCATTCATAATCCCTCTAGGTCCTTGCGATCCCATTCGATCGGCTTGCTTGAGTATACATCAATTCCGATACCAACGCCACCCCAAAGCCCACCGGCCGTACGCATCGTGCCGGAAGCTAGTGCTTTATGACAATTGACTTTCCGGGTGGGTGGCAGCGGCAAGCGCAGCTTGCCGATGGTTTGCCTATCCGCCATCGGCAAGCTCCGAAGACTCCGCTTGCCGCTGCCACCCGTCGCAAGTCCTGAGACGATAGGGTAGAGATTGCTTCGTCGCTGAAGCTCCTCGCAATGACATACTTGGGCGCCCTATGTCATTACGAGCGAGGCTCGCCGAGCGCGGCAATCATGTCATTGCGAGGAGCGCAGCGACGAAGCAACCTCACCATAGTCGCGGTACTTGTGAAATACGGTACTACAGACTTGTGAGGAGGCCGGGCAGGGCGGCGATTTCGGCGATGCGGAGCCTGGGGGCGGCGTCGGGCACCGGGGAGGGCTGGCGGTACAAGCCCTGGGGGCGCTGCACCTGGATCGTCAGGATTCCCAGCCGGTTGGGGGCGATGAAATCCTTGGTCTCGTTGTCCGCGACGTAGACCGCCTGGTCCGGGCGGGCGGCGAGCTTCTCCAGGAGCCTCTCGAAACCCAGGGGGGAGGGCTTCCAGTGCTCCCGGCCCAGTTCCTCGGTGTACAGGATCGCTTTGAAGTAGCCTTCGATACCCAGCGCCTGGACCTTGAGCCTTTGCGTGGGCAGGAAACCGTCGGTCAGGAGTCCGAGCGTGTACCGGCCTTGGAGAGCATCGAGAACCGCCCGGCTTTCCGGGGGCAGGGTGAGGGTCGGCAGGTGCGTGCGGTAGATCTCCACGAGCGCGTGGATCAGCGGCGGCTCGACCGGGATGCCGAGTTCCGCGAGGGCGACGTTGAAGGTCGAGCCGCAGTCGCCCGTGATGAAACGCCGCCAGAGGACCGCGAAGACCTCGTCGGCGGCCGGGGCGTCCGATAACGTGGCAATGTGCCGGGCGGCCGCGTGAAAGCCACTGCGACAGAAGTCGATCTCGTCGTAGAGCGTGTCGTCCAAGTCGAAGATGACGGCGGTAATCATTTATGATTTACGATTTATGAATTATGATTTATGATTTGCCCGTTTGTAATGTGCTCGTAAGAGCATGAAGATAGCGTCTGACGACGCCACTACGAACCGACATAGGACGCCATGCTCGTGGCATGGACACTGTCCCAATTATAAACCATAGTTCGTAAATCACAAATCACAAGGCATGGATTCATTGCGGATTCTTCGGCCCGTTCACTGGGTCAAGAACGTTTTTGTCTTCGCGGCGTTGATCTTCAGCCGGCAGTTGGCCGAGCCGTGGGCCGATGCGCTGCCCGCGGTCGGTCTGGCCCTGGGGGCCTTCGCCTGCTTCTGCCTGGCGTCGTCGGCCGTCTACATTCTGAACGATATCCTGGATCGCCGGACCGACATGGTCCACCCCGAGCGGCGCCACCGGCCCATCGCCGCCGGGCAGGTGGGCATCCCCGCCGCATTGGCCGTCGGCGCCGGTTGTGCGGTGCTGGCCCTGGTCGGCAGTCTGCTCCTGTCGACGGGACTGGCCGCGATCGTTCTGGCCTACCTCGTGCTGATGAGCTTCTATTCGCTGGGATTGAAGCATGTGATGATCCTGGACTGCGCCCTGATCGCCTGCGGCTTCTGCCTCCGGGCGGTGGCGGGGGCGCTGGTCATCGATGTCGTCATCTCCCCCTGGCTGGTGGTCTGCACGTTCGCCCTGACGCTGTTCCTGGCCTTCAGCAAGCGTCGCGGCGAGATCGCCCAGCTCCAGGAAGATAGCGAAGCGTTCCGCAAAACGCTGGGCGAATACACGCCGGAGCTGCTGGCCCACATGCTGGATGTCAGCAGCATGCTGGCGGTTGCCTGCTTTCTCCTGTATGCCATGGATACGCGGACCCGGGAGCTGTTCGGCACGAGCAATCTGGTGTACACGGCCCCCGTCGTGTTGTATTGTATCTTCCGGTTCAGCGCGTTGACGCAAAAGGGTCTGTATTCCGACCCGGTGAAGCTGATCCTGCGGGACCGCCCGTTCCAGGTCGGCCTGGTACTCTGGATCGTCCTTTGCGTCGGGATCATCTATCTGTGATTTACGATTTATGATTCATGAATTACGATTTACGATTCGGTTAGGAACTGGGGTGAAACGACATAGGTGCTGTGCCGATGGCGCGGGCGGAGCTGTAAGTGATAAATCATAGATCATAAATCATAATTCATAGGTCTATGCGGGAGCGTCTGCAAAAAATCATGGCGTCGGCCGGCGTGGCTTCGCGGCGGCAATGCGAGGAGTTGATCCTCGAAGGGGCAGTCCAGGTCAACGGCCGGGTGGTCGATCAACTGCCGGCCTTTGCGGACCCGGAGGTGGACGTGATTACCGTCCACGGCCGGCGCCTGCAGGAGCCCCGGCGGGTCTACTACCTCCTGAACAAGCCCAAGGGCGTCATCAGCACCAGTAACGACCCGCAGGGCCGCCCGCGGGCGATCGATCTGGTCCCGGGCGAAGCGCGGGTCTTCTGCGTGGGCCGGCTCGACGCCGAGACGACCGGTCTGATCATTCTGACCAACGACGCCGAGTTGACCGACCTTCTGACGCATCCCAAGTACAAGGTCCTCAAGACCTACGTGGCCAAGGTCGCGGGCCGCGTCGAGAGCGAGGCGGTCGAGAAGCTCAAACGCGGGGTCTGGCTGGCCGAGGGCAGAACCGGCCGCTCGGCCGTCAAGGTGCTCCGCCGTGGGCATCACGACTCGCTTGTGGAGATCACGATCTCCCAGAGCCTCAACCGCCAGGTCCGCCGGATGCTGGCCAAGGTGGGTCTGCCCGTGCAGTCGCTCAAGCGCACGCGGATCGGCCCTCTGAGCCTCGAGGGCCTGGGCGTGGGCAAATACCGGCCGCTGTCCAAGGCCGAGGTCGCCGCCCTCAAGCGGGCCGCCACCGCCTGACCGCGGTGCGGCACTCACCTTGCCCGGGCACGTGGCCACCTGCATTTCGGACCCGTAAAGCCGGGCCTGGTTCAAGACTGGGTAACACCGTGTATGATCGGCCGAGTGGTCCCGGTGCGACGGTGAGCGTGTTTGCAGTACCGCGTTTCACAGGTAGCGCGACTATGGGTGAGGTTGCTTCGTCGCTGAAGCTCCTCGCAATGACATGATTGCCGCGCTCGGCGAGCCTCGCTCGCAATGACATAGAGCGCCCAAGTATGTCATTGCGAGGAGCTTCAGCGACGAAGCAATCTCTACTCGATAGTGTCAGAACTTGCGAAATGGCGTAGTAGGGACGCCGAGACGCGTTTCCTTGTAGCCCGAAGGGCGAAAGGGAATAGCCCAGCGATTCATCGCTGGGTCACCAGGCACTACGCCGGAATGAGTCCCGGCAGGGACGACAGAATCCCGCCGGCCGGACCCCGGCTTTCTTTCGCCCCTACGGGGCTGGGGATGGCGTTGGACCTTGGTACCCACCGTTGAAACAGCCATTTTCTGGGCCCTGTTTTTTTTCTGGCTCATCCGGCTTTAGCGTACTTCGATGGCTCTTGGGGACTCTGTCCCCAAACCCCTGAGATTTTCCGCTTTGGGCCAATAGCATCGTAGAGGAGA
>VGYL01000477.1 GCA_016872975.1 Planctomycetota bacterium | reverse complement strand
GAGCTGGTCGAGACCCGCACGGCGCTCGGCGCCCGGGCCTCGATCGAATCGCTGATCCGCCTGACCCCCAAGCGGGCCAACCTGGTCGGCGAAGACGGCCTGGAGCGGGAGGTCAAGGTCAGCGAGTTGCGGCCCGGCGACCACATCCGGGTCCGCCCGGGCGACAACGTCCCCGCCGACGGCGAGGTCCAGAACGGCCTGAGCTCCGTCAACGAGGCGACGATCACCGGCGAGTCGCTGCCCGTCGACAAGGTGCCGGGCATGCAGGTCTTCGCCGGCACGAACAACCTGACCGGCATGCTGGACATCCGCGTGACCAAGGCGGGAGGCGACACCACGCTGGGCAAGGTCCAGTCCCTGATCGTCCAGGCGGAGCAGACGAAGATCCCGCTCATGCGGATCATCGACCGGTACATCTCCTGGTACGTGCCGACGGTTCTCATGATCGCGGTCGTGGTCCTGTTCTTCACCCGCAACATCGATCAGGCAATCACGATCCTGGTGATCTCGTGTCCCTGCGCGTTGATTCTGGCGACGCCGACGGCGATGGTGGCCGCGATTTCCGCCGCGGCGCGGCTGGGCATCCTGGTCAAGAACGTGGCGGACCTGGAGATCGCCGGCAAGATGACGGCCCTGGTGTTCGACAAGACCGGGACCGTTACGACCGGGCGGCTGTACGTGACCAAGCTGACGCCCGCGGCGGGGGTGGAGCCGGGGCAGCTTCTGGCCGAGGCCGCCGCCGCCGAGCAGATGAGCAAGCACCCGGCCGCCCGGGCGTTGCAGGAGGTCGCCAAGGAGGCGGGCCTGGTCCTGCCGGCCTCGGAGAATTTCCGCGAGACGCCGGGCAAAGGCGTCACCGCCCAGATCGGTGCGGCCCGGATCATCGTCGGCCGCGACAGCTTCCTGGCCGAGAACGGTATCGACGTCTCCAACGTCCCCGATCCCCGGCTGCACGAGGAGCAGGGCTTCAGCACGCTCTACGTCGCCAAGGATGACCGCTGCATCGGCTGGATCGGCCTTCAGGACAAGACCCGGCCCGAGGCGCAGAAGGCGATCCGCGGCCTCATGGACATGGGCATCAAACGCGTCACGATGCTCACGGGCGACCGCAGCGAAGTGGCCAACCGCGTCGCCGGCGAGCTGGGCTGCACCGACTACAAGGCCCAGTGCCTGCCGCAGGACAAGCTCGCGATCGTCGAGCAGATCAAGCGGGACGGCCACACGGTCGTCGTGGTCGGCGACGGGATCAACGACGCCCCGGCGCTGGCCGCGGGCGACCTCGGCATCGCGATGGGCGCCGCCGGCAGCGACGTGGCCATCAACTCGGCCTCCATCGCCCTGATGAACGACGATCTGCGGCGCATCCCCTTCCTGGTCGATGTCTCGCGCAAGACGCGCCGGGTCATCAACCAGAACCTGGCGTTCGGGGTGCTGTTCATCGTGCTGGGCATCTCTCTGTCGAAGTTCGTGCCACCCGCTGTCGCCGCGCTATTGCACTTTGCCAGCTCCCTGGTCGTCGTCTTCAACAGCGCCCGGCTCTTCCGCCAGGGCGAGGAGCTCGATGGGGCCCCGGTCGCGGCGCCGCGCGAGCGGGAACCCGTGCCGGAGCCGCAACCCGCGTGACAATATGGAGCCTATGGACTACGCCATCGAGACAATCGGACTGACGAAGATCTTCTCCGACTGGTGGGGCCGGGCGCGGGTCTACGCGGTGGACGATCTGAACCTGCAGATCCGCCCGAATGAGGTCTTTGGCCTGCTCGGACCCAACGGCTCGGGCAAGACCACGACGATCAAGATGCTCCTGGGCCTGCTGCACCCGACGAAGGGCCATGCCCTGATCCTGGGCGGCGACGGGACTCATCCGAAGATCAGTGCGCGGATCGGATTTCTACCCGAGGAGTCGTATCTGTACCGGTTCCTCAACGCCCGCGAGACGCTGGACTTCTACGGCCGGCTGTTCGGGCTGGACGCCAGGACGCGTCAGGTGCGGATCGAGGCGCTGCTCGACATGGTCGGTCTCAAGGCGGTGGCGAGCCGGCCCGTCGGCACCTATTCCAAAGGTATGGCGCGGCGCATCGGCCTGGCCCAGGCGCTGATCAACGACCCGGACCTGCTGATCCTCGACGAGCCGACCACCGGTCTGGACCCCATCGGGACGCGGCAGATCAAGGACCTGATCCAGAAGCTCGCCGAACGCGGCAAAACGGTCCTGCTGTGCAGCCACCTGCTGGCCGACGTGGAGGATGTCTGCCATCGGATCGCCATTCTCTACGGCGGCAAGATCCAGTCCCAGGGGCACGTCCGCGAGCTGCTCCAGCAGACCCACAAGACACAGATCGTCAGCGACGCCCTCAGCGACACCGCGGTCAACCGCATCCGCCGGATCCTGAGCGAGGAGCACGTGGACTGCGAGATCACCGCCCCGATGGAGAAACTGGAAACGTTCTTCATCAAGACCGTCGTCGAGGCGCAGCAACAGGCCCGGCCCACCAGCGGGGCGGTCAGCACCACCCAGATCGGCGACTTCCTGGCCGCCGGGACGCGCAAGGAGAATATTCTCGACAAGCTGGTCGCGAGCTCGGTGGCGGAAAAGGCCCCGGTCGCGCCGGCGCGGACCGAGACCGTGCAGCCGCGCGAGACCGTCACCCCCGAGCCGAACCGGGACGTGCTCCGCAAGCTCACGTTGACCGGCGCCGCCGCGGAAACCGAGCGGGTCGCGCCGGAGAGCGGCCCTCGAACGCCGCCGGTCGAGACCCCGGCCGAAGTGCCGCAGGAGGAAATCCGGAAAAGCGTGCTGGACAAGCTGACCAAGGACGATACGCCGAATCCGCCGGCGCAGGACGGAGGCTCCGGCCATGCGTAGGATCTGGGCCGTGGCGACCAATACGATCCGGCAGGCCCTGCGGATGAAGGTGGCCGCCATCTTCATCGTGCTGCTGCTGGTGCTGCTGCCGGTGATGGGCTTCACCGCCACGGGCGACGGCACGCTCAAGGGCCGGCTCCAGACGTTCGTCAGTTATGGCCTGTCGCTCACGAGCATGCTGCTGAGCCTGCTGACGATCATCGTCTCGATCTACGCGATCACCAGCGACCTCGAACACCGCCAGATCTACACCGTCGTGACCAAACCCATCCGCCGCTACCAGATCGTCCTGGGCAAGATCCTGGGCGTGGTCATGCTCGATGTCGCGCTGCTGGTCCTGTTCGCGGGGATCGTCTATAGCGTGACGTCCCTGATCCCGCAGTTCATGAAGGCGTCCGACCAAGAGCGGCAGGCCGCCCGGAACGAGTTCTACACCGCCCGGGCCAGCCTCGTGCCGCCGGTGCTCGACGTGCAGAAGGATGTCGAGGCGCTCTATACCCGGCTGCTGCGGAACGATCAGTTGGACCTGATCTATCCGAACATGACGCGGGACGAGATCTTCAAGCAGTTGACCAACCGCCTGCGCCTGGAGAAGCGCGCGGCGACGGTGGGCCAGATGCTGGTCTGGGAATTTCACAACGTCCGGCCGTTAGACCCGAACCAGAGCCTGTTCGTGCGGTTCAAGTACGACGTGTCGGTGACGCCGCCGGACGAGCAGGTGTACGGCGACTGGCACATCGGCGACCAGCGCCAGTTCCTGCCGGGCGCCCGGGTGCAGCACTACACGCGCACGGTGCGCCAGACCCGCAAGGATGCCGTGCGCAAGTTTCACGAGCTCGAGGCCCCCGCGTCCGTCGTGGCCAAGGACGGCTATCTCGCCGTGGGATTCTTCAATCCGCCCCTGAACGAGACCGTGGTCCTGTTCCCGCTCGAAGACGGGCTGGAAGTCCTGTACAAGGCCGATACCTTCACCGGCAATTTCCTCCGGGCCGTTCTGCTGATCCTGTGCCGGCTCGTGTTTCTGGCGTGCCTCGGGGCGCTGGCGGCCAGCTTCCTGTCGTTTCCCGTGGCGATCCTGTTCTGCCTGGTGATCTTCTTCACGGGCTCGACCAGCGGTTTCATCGTGGATTCGTTCGGCTACATGAGCGAAACCACCAATCGGATCTACACGTATACCATTCAGGGGATCATCCAGCTTCTGCCGCAATTTGACAAGTACAGTCCGACGACGTATCTGGTCTCGGCACGGCTGATGACGTGGGGCTTCCTGGGCAAAGTCGCGCTGATCATGGTGATCGTCCAGGCGTCGCTGCTGCTGGCGTTCGCGTTGATCATCTTCAGCTTCCGGGAATTGGCGAAAGTGGTAGTTTGACGGGCAATGCGCACACGGGATTCGGTCATCTTGTTGGTGGGTCTGGTCGCGGCGGTCGGGCTGCTGGTGGCCGCCGATGCGCAGCTCGACCATATCAACGACCAGCGGGAGACGCTCAAGCTCGTCATCAATCCCGTGCTCGAAAACGCGCCCCCGTCGCTGGCCTTTGCCACCGTCGCCATGGGGGCGTTTCGCGGCCTGGTCGTGGACATCCTCTGGATGCGGGCCGACAAGCTCAAGGAGGAAGGCCAGTTCTTCGACGCCCGCCAACTGGCGGAATGGATCACGAAGCTGCAGCCGCGCTTCGCCGCGGTCTGGGAGTTTCATGCCTGGAACATGGCCTACAACATCTCGGTGGCGATTCCTGCGACGCAACCGGAACAGCGGTGGCGCTGGGTGAAAAACGGCTACGAGCTGCTGCGCGACGAGGGCATTCCCCTGAATCCCAAGTCGATCCAGCTCTACCGGGAATTGGCCCGCATCTTCCAGCACAAGATGGGCGGCGTCTCCGACGACGCCCAGAAGTACTACAAGCTGCAATTCGCCGAGGAGATCGGGCCGCTGCTCGAATCCCCGGATAACGGCCTGAGCCGCCGGGATGAAGCCTACTATGAGGCCCTGACGCGGACCCCCACCGAATGGGCCCAGATCGCCAAAGACCCGAACGTGGCGACTCTGATCCAGGCGCTGCGGGCGGCGGACAGGAACTTCAGCTCGGATGAGGACTTCGTCCGCAACTATCTGACGCTGCGGCAGGAAGGCGACCCGCGGCCGGCGGGGGGCGATAACCGAGCGTCCTCGAAATTCAAGCCGGCGGCCTTCGAGGTCCTGGACGCCTACCGCGGGACCGAGGCCCTCAAACGCTTCGACGTGTTCGCCAAGGCGTATCAGCTTCGGACGGTGTGGAAGCTCGATCCGGCGCTGATGCAGGAGGTCAGCCGGACGTACGGCCCGATCGATTTTCAGGACCCGAACCGGCACCTGCCCCTCGACTGGCGGCATCCCGACAGCCATGCGATTTACTGGGCCCTCAAGGGTCTCGATATCGCCAGGCAGCAGCAGGACCGCGAGATCGAGGTGCACGAGGTCAATACCGACCGCATGGTGCTCCACAGCCTCCAGAACCTGTTCCGCTACGGCCGGATCATGATCCTGCACAGCGCCCAGGCCCCGGAGCCGCCGGTGCAGGGGCCCGCCGCCGCGTATCAGCAGTCGCCCGACCGCTATCCCCGCCTGCAGAAAGATGTCTATCTCGGCCCCGATCCGCGCATCTTCCATTCCTACGAGAAGGCGTTTCGGACGGTCTTCGAGAAATACGGGCAGGATCGCGGCCGCAACGAGTCCTTCTCGAACGGCCATCGCAACATGCTCAAGAACGCCGTGCTGGTCTTCTACCAGGCGGGACTCAGGGGCGAAGCCCAGAAGATCTACAGCAACCTC
>VGYL01000476.1 GCA_016872975.1 Planctomycetota bacterium | reverse complement strand
CACGAAACGAAAGAGCTTCTCGGGCTGCGACGGCGCGACGCCCAGCACGCGAATCCGCCCCCGGCTCGGCCGCACCAGGCCGGTGATCAGGTTCATCAGTGTCGTCTTGCCCGAGCCGTTGGGACCGACCAGGCTCGTGATCCCGGGCCCAATGGACAGGGTCACGCCGTTGACGCCCAAGACCTCGCCGTAGAAGCGCGAGACATTATCGAGAGTGATCCGGCTCTCGGTCATTTGACCACCTCGAATCCGCGAATCCGCCGGGCCAGGAGCCCCAGGCACAGGGCGCACGTCACGCCCAGGACAATCCAGGCCTGCATGACGGACAGGTCCGTGGCCCGGCTGGTGTCAAAGAGGCTCCCCCAGATCGTATGGATCACCTCGCCCAGGTTGATCAGGGAGCCCCGGCGGGTCCGCAGGATCTCGTTGATGGCCTCCGCGAAGCCGGCGCCCACGAAGTGCAGACCCAGGATGCACGCGCCGGCGGCGATGCGCCATTTCACCCAGGCCGAGAGGGCCAGGGCGATCAGGGAGAGAATGAGGATCCAGATCACGGGCCCCAGAACGATCGAGCGGGCCAGCCAGAGGTTAGGTTTGATCCAGGTCCAGCCGGTGCAACTGGCCTGGATCGCGTAGAGCAGCAGGCCCGGGACCCACGTGATCCCCGACAGCAGCACGAGCAGGACGGTCATCTTGCCGGCCACGTACTCGGTCCGGGAAAAGGGCCGGCTCAGATACAGGGCCAGTCCGCCGTTGGCCAGGTCCGGCGCGACCAGGTTCGGTCCCACGAGTGTCGTCAGCAGCAGGGCCAAGACTCCCTGGACCACGCAGAAGACGTAGAAGAAGGTCCCGTCGATGGCGGGCAGGGCATTGGATTGCAGCTTCAGCATCGCCAGGGCCGGGCTGTTGTGGGACAGGTAGATCAAGGTGGCGCAGCCAAGCGGATAGAAGAAGCACAGCGCCAGGAACAATACCAGGAACCGCGACTGGAAGAGCCGGGCATAGGAGTACCGCATCAGGATCAGAAAACGAGACCAGGCCGCGGTCCGCGGGCCTCCATAGTCCTTGTAGGTCTGCTTGTATACGGCCATGTCAGATCTGGGATCCCAAACGCAATTCGTCGCGCTTGGGATCCCCCTCCATCGCCTTGAGGAAGATGTCTTCGAGCGTATCCCGCCGATAGCTCAGCCGCCGCAGGGGCAGGTCCCGCTCGGCCGCCACGCGGTAGACGGCGCGCAAATCGAAATCCTCCGGCAGGACCATCTTGTACCGTCCTGCCCCGACGGCCGTGCACGCGCAGCCGAGTTGGGCCAGGGCCTGGGCAAAATCGCCCTCGTCGCCGGAGGTCTCCAGCTCGACGAACCGCTTGTTGGCGCTGCGCTCCTTCTCGAGATTCGCGTGGTGGACGATCCGGCCCTGCTTGAGGATCAGGACCTCCTCGCAGGTCTCCTCCACGTCGCGGAGCAGATGGGAGCACAGGAGGATGTGCATGTGGCCGGAATCCCGGATGTCGCGGATGAGGCGGAGCATCCGCTGGCGGGCGCTCGGGTCCAGGCCGTTGGTCGGCTCGTCGAGGATCAGCAGGCGCGGTCCGTGCACGAGGGCCTGGGCGAGCTTGGCCATCTGCTTCATGCCCAGGGAGTAGGTCCCCAGCTTGCGGTAGCGGGCTTCTCCGAGCCCGACGTAGAACAGGACCTCGTGGGCCCGCTCGAGGGCGGCCCGCGCGGGCAGGCCCGAGAGCTCGCCCAGCATCCGCACGAAGGTCACCGCGCTCATGTCGGCGACCAGGGCGTCATTCTCCGGCATGTAGCCGATCTGCGCCCGGATCGACCGCAGGTGCTGCCGGATGTCGTGCCCGAAGACCCGGGCCGTGCCGCCCGCTATCGGGCAGAAGCCCAACAGGGTCTGGATCAGGGTGGACTTGCCGGCCCCGTTGGGCCCGAGCAGACCCAGGGTGCGCCCCGACAGGGCCGCGCGGAGATCCGTCAAGATCTCCCGCTTGCCGAAACGCACACTCAATCCAGCCAGTTCAACCACCGCTTGCACAACATCGATCTCCTGAGCGGGCGTGCCGCCCATCGGCCGGGTGGCATCGCCAAGGGCTCTGCCCTTGACGATGGTTCTACGCGAATCCGCGCGACCATCGTCAAGGCCGGAAGCCGGCCTTGGCGATGCCACGCGGCAGAGGCTTTGGCCTTCGAACGGATCATCGTTCTTTCTGCCGCCGGGCCGGCTACAACGGATTGGTCGCGCGAGCGGGCCGTTTATTGCAGGTCCGCCGGAACATTCCCCGGCGCGCCGCGGCGCAGCGGGCAAGGCAGAACCCTGCCGTAGTCCCCTGAGGACCATCGGGTCCGCCTCATGAGCTTTGACAGACGACTTCGATAATGGCTGGTCCCGTGCGGCAAAAGGGGCCCTCTTCGTAGGTCGTGCGTCCTCGCACGACGTCTTCGGCGAGCGGGGACGCTCGCCCTACGAAGAGCGCCCGTCGGCGAGTCCTAATTACCGAACTTGTTCGTCAGAAACCCATCCGGAAAGCACGACGACCGATCCGATTCCTGTCCAATCACGCTCACTCTCGATCGGCCTTGTCCCTGTTCTTGTTCTTCTTGCCTTTGGCCTTTTCCTGCGGTGCGGCGGCGGTGCCGTCGTTCTTGGTCGGCATGGGCGCTTTGACTTCCGCGCGCCAGGCGACGAGGCGGGCGTGCAGCTCTTTCGCCTTGTCGGGCCTCTCTTTCGCGAGGTTCTTGGATTCGCTGATGTCCTGCCGCAAGTTGTAGAGCTCCAGCCGGCCGTCTTCGAGGAACTCCATGAGCTTCCAGTCGCCGCTCTGGATCAGGCTCACCGGCGTCGTCCGCCACGCGTCGGCGCCGGCGCCGAGGTAGCCGGGGAAGTGCTGGAAGATGGCGTCGCGCTGGAGCTGCGCGGCGGGATCGCGAAAGAGCTTCACGAGGCTTTCGCCGTCGAGCACCTGCCGCGGCTTGGGGGCGCCGGCCAGTTCGAGGAAGGTCGGAAAGAGGTCCACGTGGATCGTGGGCACGTCACAGGTCGAGCCGGGTTGGGTGACGCCCGGCCAGCGCACGATGAACGGCTCGCGGGTCCCGCCTTCGTAAAGGCTGCCCTTGCCGCTGCGCAGGGGCGCGTTGTCCGTCACGTCGCCGGCTTTCTTGATGCCTTCGCGCACGTAGCCGCCCACGCCGCCATTGTCGCTGGTGAAGATCAGCACCGTGCGGTCGGCGAGCTTGAGGTCATCGAGCGTCTTCATCACGCGGCCCACGCTCTCGTCCACGCTGGCAATCATCGCGGCGTAAGTCGGGTTGTTGTGGCCGCCGACGCCGGGCTTGTCCTTGAATTTCGCAATCAGCTCCGGCTTGGCCTGATGCGGGGAGTGGACCGCGAAATGCGGAAGATAAAGGAAGAACGGCTGGTCCTTGTGCCGCGTGATGAAGTCCACCGCGCGGTCCGTGAGGAAATCCGCCAGGTACTGGCCCTGCGGGTAGTCCGTCCTGGGGTTGGTGGCGAAGTCGAAATGCACGCCGGCACTGACGATGGCCTCGTCGAAGCCGCGCCGGCCCGGATGGTACTCGCCCTGCTCGCCGATGTGCCATTTGCCGAACATGCCCGTGACGTACCCGGCGGCCTTGAGCTGCTGGGGGATGAGGTCCCGGTCCAGCGGGAGGTTGGTGACGTTGTCCACCGGGCGCAGCGGGCGCGACTGCCAGTTGAAGCGGTCGATGCCGCCGACCGTGTACACGCCGGTCCGCGCGCCGTACTGGCCGCTCAGCAGCGCCGCGCGCGTCGGGGTGCAGTTCTGGCAGTGGTGATAGTTCGTGAGCTTCAGGCCCTGCGTCGCGAGCCGGTCGAGGTTCGGCGTCTCGTAGTACCGGCTGCCGAAGCACGCGACGTCGGTGTAGCCGAGGTCGTCGGCCATGATGAAGATGATGTTGGGCCGGGCCGGCCGCTCGGAGGCACCAACCGCCGAAACCGCCGCGAGCGGAGCCAGCAACAGAGTGCCCAGGACAAGCAGATTATGTCTCATGGATTTCCCCTTCCTTCTAATGGAGTTCTAATCGTCAGACGCTCCCGCAGCAGCGCAATCAACAACCGCGGCGCGAGACGCCCTTTCCGTGAACCACAAACCACACACCATTGCGGCCCATCATTATAGAATCCCCCGGCACCCTGGGCAATCCCACCCCGGAAATACACAGGGCGATTGCATGTGGACGTGGTTATCTTTGGCGAATCTGCGAAGGACACCCGGACGATGACCGCAGGCGTTCGGAGTACCGCGTTTACGCGGGTCGGAATGGTCCTGCCTTCCACGTTGAGACGGTCTGGAGCCGCTACGCGGTCTGGACCCGCCTGAAGGCGGTACTCCAAACGGCTCCATGGGCGAATATGCAATTGCCCTGCCGGAGATACAGAACCACACCGCAGCGCCCCGGGAGACCATCTTCCCTCGGAGCACAGGCTGTTGCTCCGGGCTGTCGGGGGGTATAATCGTGGCATGACTACGCCGCCGAAACAAGCGAAACCGCAGGAATCCCCGGAGCCGGACGCGATCCGGGAGGCCGTCGAGTACGGCATCGACATCTCCCTGCTCCGGGCGAACTTGGCCCTGACCCCGGCCGAACGAATGCGCCGCCATCAGATCGCCTTCGATCGGATGCGCCGCCTGCAGAAAGCGAGATTCCTGTGAAGGGCGGCTTCGCAGACCTGTTGGAGCGCCTTGCCGACGCAAAGGTGGAGTTCGTGATCGTCGGCGGCTATGCCGGGATCGTGCACGGCTGCACGTACATGACGCAGGATGTGGATATCTGCTGTGACTTCGCGCCCGCCAATCTACTGGCTCTGCAAAGGGCGTTGTCCGATCTGCACCCGGTTCACCGCATGACGCCCGGACGAGTACCTCTGGAACTGACTGCCGCCAATGTCGGCGAGTTCCAGAATCTCTATCTCGACACGGACCTTGGCCACCTCGACTGCCTGAGCGAGATTCAGGGTGTCGGCGGCTACGAGCAGGTCAAGCAGGCCAGCGTGGCGATCGAGGTCGAGGGCCGGGAGCTTCGCGTCCTTTCCCTCGACGCCCTGATCATCGCGAAAGAGGCCATGAATCGCCGGCGGGACAAGGAAGCGGTCCGCCAGCTTAAGGCCGTGCGCCGGTTGCGCCAAGAGGGGACCTCGGGTGGGCCATGACGCAGTGCAGCGTCTTGTCGGACACCCGACGACTGTGAGAGGGTGTATGAGAAGTGGCACGGGCAGCCCGCCCGTGAGATTTTGTGGCATCGGCATCCTGCCGATGATTCATGGGCCCGAAGCCCATGCCACGAAGACCTGACTTCTCACACACCCTCTCGGAACGTGTATAACATTCGCCTATCTGCCGTGTCGAAGGCGTCCCGCCTTCGATTCGAGGGCCAGAGGCCCTCGACACGCGCGGACAGGAGGTCCGCGACCCGTCTTCATACACGTTCTCAGCGAACGAGGTGCTTGTCATGCGCGTCCGGCCCCACTATGCTGGCGGACAGGTGAGGCAGAGGACGGCAGTGGTGGCCGGATGCCTCGGCACGACGTACACATGTTCTTCGGGAGGAAACAGTGTGAACGGCTCTTCCAGCGAAGTGCGGCGGCGGTCGGCCGGAATGATCCGGCCGAGGTGTGCCAGGCCTTCGACATCCT
>VGYL01000475.1 GCA_016872975.1 Planctomycetota bacterium | reverse complement strand
TTCGGCCTCCTTGCCCAAATCGGTTATCAGACACATAACAGATCGGCAAAAAGGCCCCTGGAAGCCCAATTCTTCGACTATTCTCTGCCAACATCACGAGGTACGACCCAGACGAGGCGGTCGCGAAATATGCCCAGGGCCTCAAAGACACGCCGGCCCCTGGGCAGATCGCCAGCCCGACGCGAAAGGCTCAGCCGGCGGTGCAGGGTCCCATCGTGCCACCGCCAACTCCCGGCATTCGCCAGATGCCGGCTTCCCGTGTCGCGGCGATGCTGGGCGGGTCGCCACAACGGGAGTAGTCGCCGGTCGGCAAGGGCGTACAAGTGAGATACGGTTGGAAGGCAAGCGGGAGCCCCAAACACGAGCCATCGTGTCGGGGACCCCACGAGACAGGAAGGGATTCGATGATGCCCACGAGCAGTACCGGGGGTCTGTGGCTTCGAACCTGGATGCCTTGGTTGGTGCCGGCGGCAATGCTGTGTTGCGGTTGCCAGAGCACAGTGCCGCCACGATCTTCAGCCGAACCGAGGCAACAACGAACGTTTGCCCTGCACCGGATCGCGCCCGACCAAGCGGTGCAGATCTTGTCCGGCCTCGGTCTCGGGACGCCAAGCTCTGCGCCAGAGCCCAATGCCGTCCTCGTCCGCGGCGGGCCCGTGGAGATCGAACGAGCGGCCACCGTGCTATCCCTTGTCGATACGCAAGAGCCCTTCATCGGCAAAGCCCTGGCCCCCGCGGCACTGGTCCGGACCCTGCCCTCCAACGAGCAGATCGCCCACGCCTTGGGGAATATCACCATTGGAACCTTCGCCCATCCGCCTGCGGCGGGACACACGGCACAGGCGGTCATCGATGTGCACGGGGAATCCGTCGTCGCCGTTGCCCCGGCCCGCCTGTGGCCCCAGATCCGAGCGGTAGTGGAGTTGGGTCCCCAAGCCGCCAGGGTGCAGGCCCGACCAACCCAGGAGCCGTCTGCCCCTGACCAGCGACCCAGCCAGACCGCATCCGGACAGGACGGCGACGGGCCGAAGCACCAGCCGCCCGAGGGGATCATAGCTGCAACCGTGATGGCAAGTGGGACGGCGGCCCAACGTCCCGTGCGACCAGACGAGGCCGCAGAACCGAAGAGCGAGAACCCTGAGGCCGCGCGGAACGCGTCCCCTGGTCCATTCCCCCGCCCGCGTGCCGGTGGCTCCCAGCCCCCGGCGCAGCCCGCCGGCGATCCCCAAGTCCTGCGCGGCGTCCTGCGACCTGCCAGCCGGGCCGAAAAGCCCGTCACCGTCAGCCCTCCGGAAGCTCCTTCGTTCCCGAACGGCGACGATGTACTGGAGTTGTCGTTGCCGGAGCGGATCGAGTTGGTGCAACTGCTGGATCTGGCGGGCGCGTACCTGAGACTCGATTGCATCTATGAGCCGGATAAGATCGGCAATCAGGTGGTCATGCTCAAACTCCACAGCAAGCAGCGGAGCGAGATGCGGGTCAAGGATCTCTATTGCCTGTTGGAGACGGTCCTGAAGTTCAAGGGCCTGGCCATGACCCGCCGGGAAGGCAACTTCGTGACCATCGTTCCGGCGGCGGAGGCGATGGAGATCGATCCGCAGCTTGTCGATCCCAACAACCGTGCCCTTCTGCCCGGCGATATGGTCATTACGCGGATCTTCGATCTGCAATATGCCGAGGCCGCCAGCGTGATGAATCTATTGCAGAATATGAAGCTCAGTGTCTGTGCCTCTCCCCTGGCCGACACGCGGACGCTCTTTGTGACCTGCTACGCCCATCGCATGGCTCGGGTCGAGCAACTGGTCAACATGATCGATCGGCCCGGCACCAGCCGGGAGTTCCGCTTCCGGCAACTGAAGTACACCCTGGCCGCCACCATCGCCCGCAAGGTGCAGGCCCTGGCGCAAGAGCTGCAGGGCATCGCCATCAGTGTCGGTTCCAGCGAGCCCGGTTCCGCCGCAGCAACGCCGCCTCGCTCCGCCCGGCCGGCCCAAGGAACCGCCGACGCCAGAGGACCCCAGCCAGCCGCAAGTCCCGCCGTCTACCTGGACACGGATGAGCGGACCAACCGCATGCTCATGATCGGTCCCGGTGAGGAGCTTGAGACGGTGGAAGGCTTGATCGATACGCTCGATGTCCCGCAGCAGGACCTGCGCACGATCGAGGTGTATACCTTCACGCACATCGAGGCCACGGCGGCTCTGGATAAACTCCTGCAACTGGGGGTGATCGATAGGATCGAGCGCGGCGCGCCCCGGGCGGCCAAACCGCCGGCCGGTCCGACCGGCGCCGAGGCTGCTCCCACGGAACAGCCGCAGGTAGTGCTGCTGGAGGCGACGAATTCGCTATTGATCAACGCCACCGGCCCACAGCATGAGCAGATCCAAAGGATCATCGGCTATCTCGATGTGGCAGCGCAGGATCTGCGGACTCTTCAACTCTACCGCCTGCGACACCTGAGCGCCGAAGATGCCGCCTACAAGCTCCAGCAATTCCAGGTGGTCGCGCCGGTGGCCGCCCCCGCGGCACGAGTGGCCCGCCTGGCCCAGGGCGGCCCCGGGACAGCTACGCCGGCGGTGATGACCGCCACGGCGGAGCCGACGGCCGCCGGCAATTGCCAGGTGGTCGTGCTGGAGATGACCAATTGCCTCCTGATCAATGCCACGGCCCGGCAGCACCAGCGAATACAGGAGATCCTCGCGCAGATCGATGCCGAAGCCCCGAAAGAGACGATTCCCTACGAGATCTACTTCCTGGAGAACCAGGACCCCGAGCAACTGGCGACGGTGCTGGGCAAGCTGGTTCACGAGACGGTCACGGGCACCGACGGCAAGATCGAGAGGCCGATGACCAGGACCGAAGAGCAGGTGACGATCATTCCGGACAAGAGCACATTCTCCCTGATCGTTCGCGCCAACCGCAAGAACCAGGACTGGATCGCCGGCCTGATCCAGAAACTCGACAAGCGCCGGCCCCAGGTCCTGATCGATGTGACGCTGGTCGAGATCACCGAAACCGAGTCGTTCAACTATGACCTGAACCTGATCACCGCGGCGCCCGACCTGACGGCCGGCTCCGGGCTGACGGGTGCCCTGACGGGCGGTCCCAATCCCATCACCTCCACCGACATCACCAACAAGCTGGCGGCCAGCGGCCGGTCGCAGTTTGCCGAGTTGCAGTCGAATAGCGGCGATCTGACGGCCTTCTACGGCGACCGGCACATCAACCTGCTGCTGCGGGCGATGCAGAGCAAGAACTACGGCCGCATCCTGGCCAAGCCCAAGATCCTGGTCAACGACAACGAGCCCGGCCTGATCAAGACCGCCGACACGACCTACGTGGTGCGGCGGTCCTCAATCCCGGTCGGATCGGGCGGCGCCGGCGCAGACCTCAAGCTCATCCAAACCGCCGTCGATTACCAGTCGTACGAGGCCGGCATCACCTTGAATATCACACCGCACATCAGCCAGGGCGACCTGCTGCGGCTGGACATCCAACTGACCCGCTCGGACTTCCGGGCAACCGCGGACGCCGAGAAGCCGCCGGACACCACTTCCAGCGAACTGAAGACGACCGTCTTTGTCCCGGACGGAAGCACGATCATCCTGGGCGGGCTGTTGCGGCTGAGCCAGAACAAAGGCGGCGCCAAGGTGCCGATCCTGGGCGATATCCCCCTGCTCGGGGGCCTGTTCCGCAGCATCAATAACCGCGACGCCCAGAGCAAGCTGTACATCTTCGTCAAGACCGAGATCATCCGGCCCGTCGGCCTTTTCACCGATGGAGCGGTGGATCTCAAGGCCCTCTCCGAGAAGAACCGCGAGGCCTTTGAGCAGCATGAACGTCAATTCCAGAACTACCAGAGCTGGCCTGGCGTGAAGTCCAAGCCGGTGGAACCGCCCAAGGTCCTGGAAGCCCGCTGACAGTTGCCGTCATACCCCTCGAGTGGCAGGCCGCAGTCTCGCTTCTTCTCCCTCATCGGGCCCGGACGGCGGGCCGGGTGCCGTTTCTCGCCAACCGTTTCAGCTTCGTCAAAGGTGCCGGCGCCCGGCGTTTGCGCCAGACGTCTTACCAGCGGGCTGGTCGATCCGAACGACCTCGAGCAACACATCCTGTGGCGCCTCACGAAGACCGAGAATCTGCCGCTGACGTTCCGCATCGAGTATGACGAGGCCAGCGCCGCGCTGGCCAAGCGCGTGACCGATACCGCCAAGGCGGTCGTCCCGCGCGTGGGTCTGACGGACCTGGTGGGCGTGGCGGGGAGCCTCGTCGAGCCGGTCCCCGAGAGCGCGTTCCTGGGCAAATGGCAGGCCCTGAGGCAGGGCGTCATTCAGAGCATTGACATTCAGCCCGGCGAAGTATTCCAAGTCATCGTGGGCGAAGGATTGCCATTCCTCCAGGCCGGTGCGAGTGTGGCAGGAACTTGGGTATGGACGGTGAACGAAATCGTGCTGGACCTCAACGACCCCCTCCAGGGTAAGAAGGACTACCCGCCGTACCGCTATCGGATCGCCGTGAGCGCGGAAGGCAATCTCGTCGTCGAGAGAGGAGAGATCTACCCCCAAGGCAGCTTCATGCACACACGGCCGCCCCAAATGATCTTCAAGAAGGTGCAATAGAGGAACCGTGTGTGAAGCCGTTGGGAGAGAAGGGGACATTCTCCATGATTCCTGAGGCGCCTGCGGCGGGAGATTGCTCCCTCTTGCTGCCTCGGCGAGCCGTGAAGAATTTCAAGAGCCCGCTCAAAAGCTAAGACCGGGTGGCATCGCCAAGGGCTTTGCCCTTGACGATGGTTCCACGCGAATCCGTGTGACCATCGTCAAGGCCGGAGGCCGGCCTTGGCGATGCCACCCGGCAGAGGCGTTAGCCTTCGGATCATTGAAGAATCTTCGGGAGAATTCTTGACAGTATGATGGACCGGCGTGTAACGTAGGGGGTGAGATAAACGTCTTTTCACATGAGAGACCGTGGCAAAGTGGTGGTGCGCTTACGCAAAAACCTATATGGGAGGCGCCGTATATGGGAACGCGGCAGTACAGCAAGCTCGTGGCAATTTTTGTATTCGGTTCGATCCTGACTTCCGGGTCGCTGGCGCAGAATGAGCAGTGGCTCCAGTACCGCTCGGCGGTTGAGGCCAGGCAGATCGTCATGGACATCGGGTACCAGTATCTCCAGCCCTCGTCCGCCAAGCCGGCGGGGGTCGAGCTCCCGGCGTTCACGTCCGACCAGCCGCTGTTTCTGGAGTGGAAAACGTCCATGGCGGCCTCGGGCACGATCTGGCTGGCCTTCGACAAGAGCAAACCCAACGGCCAGTACGACCGGCTGTACCTGGACGCCAACGCCAACGGCGACCTGTCCGACGATCCGGCCCTGCAGCCCTATCGGCGGGACAGCGTGCAGATCTACTTCGGACCGGCCAAGGTGGTCTTCGACAGTGCCGATGGTCCGATCACGTACCACCTGAGCATCGAGCTGCGCGTGTTTCCGCAGCAGACGCACTGTCTGCTGACTCCCGCGTGCTGGTACGAGGGCCAGATCACGGTCGGCGGCGTCAAGAAACAGTGCCTGCTCATCGACCACAACGTCAACGGGGCCTTCAACGACAAATCCCTGGTCTTCACCGAGTCCGACCGCATCCGCATCGGCGAACCCAGCGGTCCCGAGGCGGGCGCGGTGGGCAACTACATCGAGG
>VGYL01000474.1 GCA_016872975.1 Planctomycetota bacterium | reverse complement strand
CCAGATCCGCCAGAACAGCCAACGCAGCCTGGCGGTGTGCCTGCGCCTGCTGGAGGCGTTGCAGGCCATTGCGGTCACCGTTGGCCGCGATTCGCAGCGGGAGGCGGTGCGACTCCACGCGGAGATGGTCTACCGGGCCGGCCAGGAAGCCGCGGACGAGAGGAAGGACCGCGACGACCTGGAGGCCCGCTTCCAGGCCGTCATACAGAAACTGAATCGCTCCGGTTGAATCCCAGACCCGCTCCCGATAGTACGTCAGAGGATGTGTGAGAAGTCGATTGGCCGTGGCATGGGCGCGAGCGCCTCATTGTTGTACACATGTCGGCATGGTAGAACCGGCGGGTGGCATCGCCAAGGCCTCCGGCCTTGACGATGGCTTTCGCGCGTGCGGTCGAGGCATCGTCGAGCACCTCAACCATCGTCAAAGGCGGAGCCTTTGGCGATGCCACCCTCTACGACAAGGGGAAGATGTGTACAACAGTGAGGGTAGAAGCCCATGCAGCATCGGCAGGATGCCGATGCCACGAGACCCCACGGGCAAGATCCCGTGCCCCTTCTCACATACCCTCTCAGGGTTTGGGCTGGTCGGGCAGGGCCTTCGAGCGGGGCCGGCCGGGCATGGTGACGTTCTCCAGAGCCGAGACACCGGGCGAATCGGACCGCCGGATCACACTGAGTTTCCCATTGGTTTCGAGGACCACCGCTTCGACCTGCTCCATGGCCGCGATGCCCTGGCTGCGGGCGGCCTGGAGGATCTCCTCTTTGCGGATTCGTTCCTTGCGCATGGCCGCTTCGACATAGTGGCCGTCGCGGTACAGGAAGCGCGGCGCCGACTTGATCAGCCGTTCGAACCACCTGAAGTGCAACGAGAGCGTGGCCACGACGAACTGCAGCAGGATCAGGACGGCCAGGGCGACCAGGCCCTCGATCAGGGTCGTGTCCGGCGCCAGGATCGTATTTGCCAGGGTCGAGCCGAACGCCACGGTCACCACGAAATCGAACACGTTCAACTGCAACAGCGTCCGCTTGGCCGAGATCCGCAGAAAGACGATCAGGCCGAAGTAGCTCAGCACCGCCGTCAAGGCGATCCACAACAGCGAACTCCAATCGTCAAAGAACATATCGCTCTCTCCCCAGACGGTCCGGCCGAGCTTTCCTATTGAACTGTGCCAAACAAGGCCGGTCACATGTAGGGTGGGGCTTGCCCCACCGGAAACCTCCCGGCCGAAGCAGCGGTGGGGCAAGCCCCACCCTACAAATGCTCTCAGGATAGCCGTCCTGCCGGTCCGCGTGAGGCCGGTTCTTTCCTGGTTCGGGGGAAGAGATTTGGAGGGGGTGGGACCGGAGATTGCCTATCGCCGCGGCGGGCGCCGGCGTCAAGATGGAGACTGGACCCGGCGATGTGGGTCGAGGCCCGCCAGTACACCGGGCGCATCGTCACGATCACGAACGACAAGGTCTTCGACACCCCCGTCTACAACTGCTCGCGGGACTTCCCCTACCTGTGGGAGGAGATGCACATCATGATCCCGTATTCCGCGGACCGCCGGCGGGCCGAGCAGATCCTGCGCGAGGTCGCCGCGCAGCACACGGTCAAGATCAGCGAGATGGGCCGGGACGCCCTGCGGGAGATGGAGCGGCGCTACTTCGTTCGGGCCGACGATCTGGGGCCGAAGGTCTTCTACCGGTTGACCGACAACTGGCTCCAGTTGACGGTGCGCTTCGTCTGCCGCTCGCACCGCATCCGGGACCTCAAGGACGCCCTGAGCCGGGGCATTCTCGACGGTCTTGAGGGAGCGGGAATCCCGCTGGCATCGACCACCATCGAAGTCGTGGGCCTGCCGCCGCTGCGGGTGCACCTGCAGGACCGTGCCGGCTCGACATAGTACGGCATTTCGTAAGTCCTGAGACTACAGAGTAGAGATTGCTTCGTCGCTGAAGCTCCTCGCAATGACATACTCGGGCGCCGTATGTCATTGCGAGCGAGGCTCGCCGAGCGCGGCAATCTACCACCCATAGTCGCGGTACTTGTGAAATGCGGTACTGGCCGCAAAAGAGAGATCGAGGGCCGCCGGGCGGGTCGGCGGGGCCGGCACTGCCGTGGCGGCTCTATAGGGGTGCACCTGAGCTTGTTGCGTTACCGGCCCGCGTGTCGCTGCCTCTATAGGGTAGAGAACGCTCTCAGGAAACCGGCGGTCGTTGTGGATACCGGCGGTCGTCCGGGCACCAGAAGAAAAGGAGTGAACCATGGAACTGCTCAGGAGATTGCGGCACTGGTGGCGTGGGTTCTGGGGGTGTGGCTTGTCCTGGCCGATGGATGTCGACTCCCACCGCTGGGCCAACAAGGTCGAAATCCTGCGACGACTGGGGTCCTGCCCCTGACGAGAGTCCGAAAAAAAACAACGCTCCGCTCGAAGGCCAGAGCTTCTGCCGGGTGGCATCGCCCAGGCCGGCCTTGGCGATGGTCGCGCGGATTCGCCTGTAACCATCGTCAAGGGCGGAGCCCTTGGCGATGCCACCCGGTTTTCCCATACCGCCGGGTCTTAGACTCTCGAGCGGGCGGTAGAAAGACGTGTTCGCGGATCGAGCCGGCAAGAAGAACAGGGCAGATTGCGGATTTCGGTGAAGAACGCAAGCTGTCGATCCAGTCCGCAATCCGCCCTGTGGTCCCCCGGGCCTTGGATTTCCTTCAGTTGGCGGTTTCGAGCGTCATGGTGGCGTTCCAGTCCTCGGCGAAGCGTCCGACCGCCGTGTGCAGCCGGCTCTTGACCGTGCCGACGGGAATCCCCAGAATCCCGGCAATCTCCGCGTAGGAGAATCTGTGGAAATAGGCCAGGATCAGGATCTCGCGCAGCTTGGCCGGCATTCGCGCGATGACCCGCTTGACCGCCACCGCGGTCTCATCGCGGATCAGATCGTCGTACGGCATGTGCGTGTCATAGTCGAGCGTGTTCAGCACGTCGTCGATCGAATGGTCGTCACTGTCGAACATGCTGCCCAGATTGGCGGAGTCGATCCGCTGCATCCGCCGCAGGGCGTCTTTCGCCTTGTTGGCGGCAATCGTGAACAGCCAGGGACGCAACGGGCGGGACAGGTCGAAGGCGTCACGGCTGACGTACAGTTGCATGAAGGTCTCCTGGAAGACATCATCGACCAGGTCCGACTGGTTCAGGAACCGGCGCAGGAACGCATAAACGCTGTCCTTATATTGACTGACGAGCTCCTGGAAAGCCCCTTCTTCGCCCGCGGCATAACGCTTCAATAGTTCCGTATCGTTCATGGTGATCCCCTTCTAAAGAACCATTGACTATTCAGCGCCATGATACCCGCGATCCGATTTCGAGAAATCGGGCGATCTCTACTTCTTCTATCCGGCCTGGCGTCCGTTTTCGCATCGGGAAATCCCCTATGTCACGGCATGTCCCGCGGCGGTGACACTCGTCATATACGACATGGAGTTCTGCAAAATGGGGAGTTGGGCCTATTATTCTTCTCGGACACCGCGCAGCGGTGTCCGGGAAGAATCGGCCGCCGGCCCCGCCGACGCGGGCGGCCGCGAACGGTCCCCGGCCCGCTTCCCGATTCCTTTCTCAAGTAGGCCCAACTCCCCATTTTGCAGAACTCCAGTAAGACGTGGAACGCCGCGCGCCCAAAGCAACCGTCGACGGGTGGCAGCGTCAAGGCCGGTAGGCCTTGGCGATGGTCCTGCGCCCGGGCAATCCGCCCTCGCCAAGCTCCGAAGAGGGTTCCCAATCGCGATGAATCGCGATTGGGAGCCCTGACTCCGCTTGACGCTGCCACCCCTACAGCAAACGACTTTGCGTTTGCCCCTTGTACGTTATGTCATGGACTTCCGCCCGGGGGAGATTGGTGGTATACTGGCCGGGCAGCGCGGCCCGAGGCAGAGAAAACGGGTCCGTACGGATCGGCGACCGATAGTGGTTGCCGGGGAGATCGGCGCCGTCGTAACGAGCCGTGCAGCTTTGTCACCCCGGACGCCGAGCCGGGGCGCAAGCGCCGGACGTTCTTGTTCTTGGCAGCCATGAGGTACACAGATGACGCGAAAGGGTCAAGGCGGTGCGGATTCGCGTGGCAAACGGACAGTCCTCATTGTAGACGACCATCCGATTGTGCGCCAGGGGCTCGCGCAACTGATCGACCGCGAGGAAGATCTCGAAGTCTGCGGCCAGGCCGAGGATGCCCACGAGGCCTTGCAGGCCATCCGTCAGTTCAGTCCCGACATGGTCATCGTGGACATCGCTCTCAAGGACACCAGCGGCATGGAGCTGATCAAGGACCTCAAGGTGCGGTACCCGAATCTGCCGGTGTTGACCTTGTCCATGCACGATGAGGCGGTCTACGGCGAGCGGGCCCTGCGGGCCGGCGCCAAGGGCTACATCATGAAACAGGAGGCCACGGAGAAGGTGGTCACCGCGATCCGCCGGGTGCTGGCCGGCGAGGTCTACGTCAGCAACCGCATGGCCGCCAAGATGGTCAGCAAATACGTCGGCGGCGGCACGCACACCGCCGGCTCGCCCGCCGACGCCCTGAGCGACCGCGAACTGGAGGTCTTTCGCATGATCGGCGAAGGCTACGGCACGCGCGAAATGGCCGAGAAACTGCACCTGAGCGTCAAGACCATCGAGACCTATCGCGCCCACATCAAGGACAAGCTCGGCCTGCAGGACGCCAACGAGCTGCTCCGCGCCGCCATTCGGTGGGTCAACGCCGGCTTGACGGGATAGCCGCCGAAACACCGGGTTGGAGACCGGGGGAATCGTGCGGCGGTTGCGGCGACGTGGGGCGTCGGACGTCTTGCACTACGAGCGGCGGGGCCGCCAACGCATTTTTTCGCGTTGGGACCCCGGCGCAACCGGAACCGGGTGGAGAGCCAGCATGAGTGATGTCACACGCATCTTGAATGCCATCGAACGGGGGGACGCGAAAGCCACGGACGAACTGCTGCCCCTGGTCTACGAGGAGCTGCGCCTGCTGGCGGCCCAGAAGCTCTCCCAGGAGCCGCCCGGTCAGACCTTGCAGGCGACGGCCCTGGTGCACGAGGCGTACCTGAAACTGGTGGGGAGCGAGCCGCAAAGCTGGGAGAGCCGGGGTCATTTCTTTTCCGCGGCGGCCGAGGCGATGCGGCGAATCCTGATCGACAACGCCCGACGCAAAAAGAGCCACAGGCACGGGGGCGGTCAGCAAAGGCAGGACATGGACGCCTTGGAGGTTCCCCTGAGCGAACGGTCCGAGGACCTGCTGGCGTTGGACGAGGCCCTTACCCGGTTGGCCCAGGAAGAGCCCCAGGTGGCCGAGATCGTGAAGCTGCGGTATTTCGGTGGACTCACCCTGGAGCAGGCGGCCGAGGTCAAGGGGATCTCCCGCCGCACCGCCGGACGATACAGGGACTATGCCCGTCTGTGGCTGTATCGGGAGGTGACCAGGGACGAGGGGCGGCACAGGTGAGGCCGGCCATTTGCTGAGAGCGTGAGTGAGAAGGTGTCTTGCCGTGGCATCGGCATCCTGCCGATATGTGGCAGGGCCATCTTGGCCCTGCTTTCACGAGCAGGATGCTCGTGAGACACTCGGGCAGGGGGATCACCCACGGGTTCTTTCTCGCTGGGGACCCCAGGATGCCCGTCCGACAGGCGCTGAGGGGACAGTTTTTTTTTCGGCGCGCGGGGTTTCTCATGTCCCATTT
>VGYL01000473.1 GCA_016872975.1 Planctomycetota bacterium | reverse complement strand
GTCTATCAACTCAAGCGCGGCACCTACCCCGGCGGCTATGGCGACGTGACCTTCGAGGCACTGGACACGACTTCACCCTATGTGCGCACCCTGAACCTGCTGGCCGACTTCGCGTTCTACAGCGGCGTGGGTACCAAAACGACCATGGGGATGGGGCAGGCGCGGCGGGTGTGACAGGGTGACAGGGTGACAAGGTGATAGGGTGACAGGGTGACAAGGTGACAGGGTGACAAGGGGCGCCATCGCGATGCGCCGATGCGCCATTCGTCATTCGCTGATTCGCTGACTCGTTTCCGGCAAGGAGGAGGTATGAACGAACCGTTGACGATCACGTTGAAGACTTTGACGCCGCTGTGGACGGGCGGCGCCGACGGCAAGAGCGACCGTCTGCACGCCACGGGCATCATCGGCTCGCTGCGCTGGTGGTATGAGGCCGTCGTGCGCGGGTTGGGGGGCGAAGCGTGCGATCCTGTCGAGCATCCTTGCATATACGACGCCGAGCAACCACACACTGGACTGTGCTTGGGCTGCCAGATGTTCGGCGCCACCGGCTGGGCGCGCCGCTTTCGTCTGACTATTGAAGATCGAACAGGAGCAGGCGGGCCAGATGGGACAAAGCAGCCTACCGGCAACCGATACAAAGGTGATGGTAAAACTCGACCATCGTGGTACTTCAAGGGCGGGCGAATAGGAGAGTTGACCATCAAAATCGTTCCCACTGCTTCTGACTTTGATCCGGTTGGGATTCTGGGCCCATTGGTGCTCATCGAGCGGTGGGGAGGGCTTGGCGCCAAGCCCCAACTGGGATATGGACAGATTAAGATCGAATCTGCTCCTTCGCTCGATCCTGATGAGTTCGCGCGTGGAGTTCAAACGATTGCTGCCACGCAGCCGGGAACACGCCCTGATCTGCCGTCGCTCGACCGAATGTTCTTTGCCGAAATGCAAGCGCCGGATGCTGGCGTGACCGCAACACTCAACGTGAAATATGATCTGCGAGCAGCCTTTCGTACAGCTTTCGACGGCAATCAGACCCTACGCCATTGGGTATGTGGTTCCGTGCGTGGGGAGCAGCGACAGGCATCGAAGATCAGCATCTCGCAGGCCGTGAACGGCGCTGTGCGCGTTTGGGGCTGGATTCCCGAAAACGTTCCGGCCGGTGCGACGCGTGATCAGGTGGTAGACAAGATCAGGGCAGCGCTAGAGGTCTATGGAACACTGCGCTATTGGCGTGAGTTCGACTCCGGTCGAGACAGCCTTGGTCGGCAACGCGATATCGCCGCTTATCTGATCAGTTTGCTGGAGGAAAGCTTATGATGCTCAGAGATTTCGCAGCATACACGATTGGCGAGGCCCAACCGTTGATCAGCCAGCTTGCGGGGCAGGAGGAGCAGGCCGAAGAGGCGCGGCGAGCCAGGGATCAGTCGGCGCGCCGCCGGGCTGAGGACGCGTGCAAGAGATTGAGGAGCCAATTGCTGTCCACGGTAGATCCGTCCTTGGCCTACCTCTGTCTGTCGGCCACTGAGGAGGTGGATAACGAAGCCTTACGGTCCGCTTGGCAAAGCCAGGCACTCAAGGCAGACGTGTTTGACCTCCTGAAAAAGTGGCGCGTGGATGAATTCTACGGCGAGCATTGGGATAACATCAACGTTAACCTCACCTCTCTGCCCGCCTGCTCCTTTACCCTGCGCTTCACCTTCAGCCTGGCTCAACCCTATCTCTCGAAAGACGACAACCCGTTGTACATCATCGACAATCCTATTGTGCGAGATACGGTCTTTCGCCTGCCAATGGTGCAGCCATCCAGTTGGAAGGGCAACCTTAGAGCTGCGCTGCGACAAAGGGGCTACGACGACAGCGATCGGGTCATGGGGCAGTTGTTCGGCAGGGTGAATGAAGCAGATGACGAAGGCCAGGCCGGCCGGCTGGTCTTCTTCCCCACCTTCTTCACCGAAACCGATCTGGAGATCATCAACCCGCACGACCGCACGCGGCGGGTGGGCAAGAACCCGATCTTGTTCGAGAGCGTCCCCAGCGGCGCAAAGGGTACGTTCACCCTGCTCTACGTGCCCTTCGATCAAGTGGGCAAAGACCTGCAGGAGACGGCTGCGCAAGTAGCGGAGGATCTGCCGCTGCTGGCGGAAGGATTGAGAGCCATGTTCACCGTCTACGGCTTCTCGGCCAAGCGCACCAGCGGGTTTGGGCTGGCCAGGGAGACGGTGGGCGAGGGGACGCTGATCTTGCGGATCGCAGGGTTACAGGCTGCCGCTCCACCTCCTCCAGAGGCGCCCTCTGCGCCGGCCCAGGACCTGCCCCGCTACCTGGCAGCGTCCGGCCGGCTCAGGCCCGAATACCTGACCCCCGACGGCCGCTTCCGCGAGCGCGGCGAAGCCGAACTCAAGACCCTGAAGAAGGCCGACCGGCAGATCTACGACAAGGCCAAAGCCTGGTGGGAGCGGGAGGGCAAGGCGCTGGCCGAACAGGGACCGCAACCTGAGCCGGCCATCGCCGCTCCGCCGCCCCCGCCGGCCCCGACCTGGCCGTCCTGGGAGTTCGCGTCGTTTGACGAACTGGTAACACTGGCCGACCAGGCGGCGCAGCAGTTGACAGAGGGAGGCGCGCCATGAGCTACGATCTCGAAATCCTAAGGCGACACCACAACGAACTCCTGCTGGCCGAGGTGGCGGCGTGGTTGCATGATTGGGAGAAATGCACAGATGAACACGTCAACAATCAGGCACGGCCAGGCACATTCTCGCCCCAAAAGCGTATTCAATTCACTGCGCTTGACATCGGTTCGTATGTCGTCCATCTGTTGGGTGAGATGATAGCATTTGACAAGCTAACGAATCGACAAAACGGAAGTTCGTGGCTAGTTGAATGCTTAAGCCGATGTCATCGCGCTTCTCACATTGAGAAAGAAGAACCTGCGGGCAAGGCAGAAGCTGCGCTGTTCAACCAACGTGGAAAACAACCGGCTGCTGACACCCGTCCCAGTAGTCCTTTCGGATATGAAGGCAGGCCCTTGACAGGTTTGACGATAAACCTGATGGGCTTGCCATTCGGTCACCTGACCAAGCGTCGAATCTACGGGACGGCTCTGCGAAGAGCTTTTTCGCTGGCCCTTGGAGACACGCGCCGACCAATCAATGAAGTTGCTTTGTGGGACTGGTCAACTCTTGCCGCCAGTCTCTACAAAGCCGCTCTGGCTGGCGCACTGTTGGGGTATCAGCCTCAGCCGGCAGACCTGCGGTGGCGATTGCTCAGCGTTCGTGTGGACGAAGCGGTCTTCCTGGATCACGTTTCACGTTTTCCTGATCTCCTGGCGCGACAACGATTGCTCGAGGATGGCTTTGAGCGGGTTCGCGTTCTGTTGGAGGAAACTTATCCTCTTGGTACAGAGGTGTATCGGGATGAAAGCGGTAGCCTATACGCCATCCCTAACCTTCCTAACTTGCATCATCTCACCGATGCCACCGGAACTACCCTGGAGACGCTCATTCGCCGCGAGTTTGCCCAAGGTACGGTCGAGAATAAACCATCTCTGGCGCTTTCAGAAGAGATCGGCCCGGATGTTGAGTTTGATTCCAAGACATGGTGGGGACAACGGCCGGACTTCAGGAATCAGCCCCCGAGTATGGACGAGGTGCCGCCGGTTGGCCGGATGCTTCAAAAGGACATTTCAACCCATGCTGATGCCGAGACGATCGCAGGTTGGTGGGCCAGCAGCCCTCGTGACATCTGTCCTGTCTGCGGCTTGCGGCCCCAGGCGCCGCCGAATTCCAAGGCCGGCCGGCGCAAGGTTTGTGAAGTCTGCGAGCAACGGCGGGACGATCGGGCGGAGAAATGGGCATCTAACCTAACGACTACCATCTGGACCGACGAGGTCGCCGACGACAACGGCCGCCTGGCGCTCGTGGTAGGACAGTTCGACCTGGAGCGTTGGCTGGATGGCACGCTAGTCCAGACCCTGACGGTCACAGACCCCGCCCAGGATAGTTCGCCGAACAAGGCGAACGTGGTCCGGAAGAACCCCTCCTTCGCCCGCATCCGCCGCGCCTGGGAGACGACGCGCACCTTCTGGCAGGAGATGCAGGCCGGCCTATCCGGTTCCGTCGGCGTCGTCAACCGGCGGCTGACCATCCGCCCTGCTGGGGCGGAAAGGCTCGACTTGGGGCTTTTCCACACCTATGAGCTGACGGTGGTGGGTGTTCGCCTCAGCGTCGTGTGGGACAGCGACGAGCGCCGCTTCATCACCTGCGACAATCTGGACTACCTGGCCAGGCCGGAGCAGTTGGGCCGGCAGATGGACCAGGTCGTGAAGCCGGGCCGCACTTTTCGATTGGAAGAACCGGTCGGGTATGGCGGCGCTAATCGCAAGTTGGGCGAGATCACCATCGAAGAGGTCGAGCTGCTGACAGACGCTTACACCCCGGCCATCCCCATCCTGGCCGAGCCGCGCACCTTCATGGCGCTGGCGCCGGCGAACAGGGCGCTGGAGGTGGTGAAGGCGATCAAGACAAAGTACGAGCGCGAGATGGGCAAAGTGCGCAATCGCCTGCCGCTGACCCTCGGCGTGGTCTACGCAGGCCGGCGCACGCCGCTCGCTTCGTTGCTTGACGCCGGCCGCCGCATGTTGCGCCATCCGAACCAGACTGCGCAAGCCAGCGTGGAGTCTGTTTCTCCCATCGATCCCTGGCCCCAGGCAGTGACTTTGAGCCTGAGAGTTGACGAGCGACAGATCTCCGTCGCCGTGCCCACCGTCATGGGCGACAATACCACCCCCGACGTCTGGTATCCCTACTGGCAGGTGGCGGGCAAGCCGGTCGGCCGCACCCGCTGGTTCGTCGGGCCGGACGGCGAGCACTGGGTACACGCCTGCGACCTGCGGCCCGGCGACACTGTGGCCTTTACCCCGTCCACCTTTGATTTCGAGTTTCTCGATACCGCCGGCCGGCGCTTCGAGATGGCCTACGGCGACGACGGCCGGCGTCGCGGCCTGACCCGCCGGCAACGCCCCTATCTGTTGGAAGAGACAGGCGCCATCGAGCAGGCCTGGGGCGAGATCGGCCGTCTGGCCCGTTCCCAAATCAACCTGATCGGGGCTTTGATCGAGGACAAACGCCGCGCCTGGGAGCAACCGACCGGCACGCTGAACGTTTCTCCCACCTTCAAGCAATTCGTGGGCGATGTGTTGCGCGAAGCCAAAGTCCATACCCCGGCCCTGGAGCAGGCCGCCCTCACCGGCCTGCTGGCCGACGCTCTGGAGATCCATTTGACCATCCACAAGGAAAAACCGCAACCGGAGGAGGCGTAAATGTATACTCTGCAACGTTTTGTACTGATGACTCTGGACCCCGTCCACGTCGGTACGGGCGGCTACCGCCTGGGCCGGGTGGATTTGAGCATCGCCCGCGAGCCGGGCACCAACCTGCCAAAGATCCCCGGCACTTCGCTGGCCGGCGCGGCCCGCTCCTATGCCGCCATGCGCTATGAGAAGCCGCAGTGCGCCGGACAAGGTGGGGGTGAAAAGCCGGCGAAAAAGCACTGCGGCGACCCCAGGTGCCCTATCTGCTACACCTTCGGCAACATCCGCGGCACTGAGGGGGGTAACGCCGGCACCGTCAGCCTGGCCGACGCGCAACTGCTCCTCTTCCCGGTGCATTCGATGGCCGGGCCGATCTGGGTGACGACCAAATCAAG
>VGYL01000472.1 GCA_016872975.1 Planctomycetota bacterium | reverse complement strand
TGGGCCTGCGGATGTTCCAGCAACGACATCCCTGTCTCTGCGATGGTATCCATATCCCATTCATCGGCATTCCACGCTCCGCAACTGTAGAAAAGCGGTTACAGTAGAAGTATGGACAGGGTGAAGCCGGGGACGGGTCCGTGATGTCCACCAAGTCCATGAGGTCCATTCCGTCCACTGATCGCGAAGGCACAGGCAGTGCCGCGCGAATCCGCCACCGTCTTGGCGCTACTCGTCCATCGTGCTGGACAGGATCGCGTTGAAGAGCAGGGCGAAGGTGCCGTGGGCCTGGCCGCGATGCTGGATCCGGAAGCCCAGGAGGATGATCCGGCCACCGCCGTACCGCACCTCCACGACGGCGGGCTTGTCCGCGATACATTCGCCGGCCCGGATCCAGCCGCTTTCCAGCAGGACCGTATCCGAATACCGCCCGACCACGTGGACCGGGAACCGGGTCTCGGGACTGCGCGGGTCCGCATCGGGCTTCTTGGGCTTCTCGGTCACTTCGAACGCCTGGGAGCGGGTGAAATAGGCCGACCCCCATTCCGGCATGCCGTAGCCGACCGGGTGCTGCCGGTCGATCCAGACCCGTAGCAGCGACCCGGGACAGAAGAACTCCTTGGCCTCTTTGGCACGCAGGGCGTTGCGGACCGGAATGCGGAAGTGGTCGATCGGGAAATTGCACGAACCGTCGATACAGACGAGCGTTCCGCCTTCGGAGACGAAGTTTTGCATCGCAATGATTCCCTCCGCGCCGATGCCGCCCACGTACTGCGGCTCGGTGGTGTCCACCGCGGCGCCGTTGACGATCGAGGACGAGCTGGCCGAGGGCAGAACCAGGCAGTCGTAGCGCTTCCGCAGATCGCCAGCGCGGATTTCCGCGTTGTGCACGGACGTGTACCGGAATTCGAAATTGTCCAGCACCAGCCGGGTCCAGCCTTCGTCCATGTTGGCCGTCCAAGGCTGGTACAGGCCCAGACGTGGCGGCGACACGTTCCGGAGCGTCCGCTCGGTATTGCCCGGTCTCGACGGGATACCGGTCAGAACGCAGGAGATACCGTTGAGCAGCTTCGGGCCGGCGGACTGGAGGCCGTTCACATCCGGGATCAGCAGCGAGCCCGCCGGCACGTCGCCCGCCACGGCTTTCCACTGCGCCGGCGCAGTGATCCGGCGGACCGGAACGCCCGCCGCGAAGAGCCGATTCATCAGCCGGTAGTTGTCATTGGCGCCCGCCCGCACAAGATAACCGTCGGGTTGGGGGGCCTCCACGATCCGGCCCGGCGGCAGAGGAATCGTACCGAGTTTCTTCGCCTGGCACTTGAACGGCTGATTGACGCTCACCACCCGGACGCCCATCTGCAAGGGCAGCGTCCAGCCGGCGATATCATAGGGGGCCTCGGGCGGTCCGCCCGGGTAGGCGGAGCGGTTGGGATACTCCTGCCGCTCCAGCATGTCGTTGAGGTGACTGCGGTAGGGCTGCTTGCAGTAGAGAACAAAGGTCTGGGCCGGATAGGGGACCCCGTCGGCCGTGAAGTCCGTCTGCGCCTGGTGCACCTCGACGCCGGTGGCATGGAGGACGCGCAGCATCTCCACCGCGGTCCGGAGGTCACGCTGGTCGGGAGGCACCAGCCACGCGCAGGGCGGCTCGCTCGGGCCCTGTTCCATCGCGTCGCGGGCCTGCCGGATCACGTTGCTCTTGAACATGTCGTGGTAGCGGGCCGCCAGGGTGAACAGGCTCATGCAGGCGATCTTCTCGTACTCGACGATGTCCCGCAGCCGCCACCAGCCGCCGGGCCAGGGATCGGGGAAGTTCGTGGCGATCCCGTAGCCGGCCATCCCGCGCGTCGCGCCGCGCAGCTCGCTCTTGCGCTGGAAGATGGGCGAGGCGATGTTGACGCTCGCGGCCTCGGTGAGGATGCCGGTCATGTTGTGGCGATAGACCGTCGTGCGAAAGCCGCCTTGCCACCAGTTGTCGTACATGGCGCTGTTGACGACGCCGGTCTTGCCCGCCTTGGTCAGCGCCGCGGACATGTGCCCGCCGATGATCAGCATCATGTGGTCGTTCAACGGGTGGATGTTGGGATTCTTCGGATCGAAGAAGGGCGGCACGAACAGCCGCGCGCCGCCGCTGCCCATCTGGTGGATGTCGTACACGATCTCGGGGAGCCACTCCTTGTAGAGTACCCGCGTGATGAGCCGGGTCTCCTGCAGGTTGAGCATGAACCAGTCGCGGTTGTTGTCGTGGCCGGCGTAGGTGTGGTACAGCCAGGGCATCCCCGCGCCCTCCCAGGGCTTGCCCAGCGACCGCTCGTACCAGTCGACGACCTTGTCCAGTCCGTCGGGGTTGGCGCTGGGGATCAGCACGACGATCGTGCGCCGCAGGATCTCCGTCACCTCGGCCGAGGTCTGCGTGGCCAGGTCGTGCAGCAGCTCCATCGCCATCTGGCTGGAGGCGATCTCCGTGGAGTGCAGGTTGCAGCTCACCAGGATGACGACCTTGGTTGTCTCGACCAGCTCCTGCTCCTGCTGCTTGTCCCTGATCCGCCGAGGGTCGGCGACCATCTTCTGGCGGGCCATCGCCTGCCCCAGCGTTGCCGGCGTGGCCTCTTCGGTGATTTCCGCCAGGATCATGCGGCGGCCCTCGGTCGTGGCGCCGAGGTCGCGCACATTCACGCGGGTCGAATGGTCCGCCACGTGCCGGAAGTACTCGCAGATCGTCTTGTAGCGGGCGAGCTTGTAGTCTTCGCCGACCTTATGCCCGAGAAACGCCTCCGGCGGCCGGACCTGTCCCAGCGCCAACGGGCCGCAGACCAGCAGCGTCAGAATGCCGAACAACCACATGACGAAGGACAGTGTGCTACCGTGTTTCATGTTGACTCCCCTTGTCTTATGCGAATTCTGTCGCCAGTTGGGCCGCTGGAAATCCGAAATCCCAAGCACGAATGGTCAAAACGCTCACGCCGGACGGGAGCCGGTTTTGAATTTTGCGTTTTGGTCATTGGAATTGATCTCCCCGCTGGCGCGGTGTGTTTGGAATTTGGGATTGATCTCTCCGCAGGGCGGTGTGGTGCTTGGAATTTGTCTTCAGACTATGCTTCTTCGATCACCTTGAAGCCCATCGCCTCGGCCAGGGCGAACACCGGTTCCTTCAGGTCACCGTAGTAGGTGACGCGGTGCCAGCCCCACTGGTCCCACATCGTGAAGAGCTTCTCGATGTCGCCCACCGGCTCGGCGGCGAGCTTGGTCCGGCAGGCCCGGTCGTCCGGGTCGTTGGCAACCGCCTTGCCCTGGTGGAACAGGACTTCCTTGCGGCCCTGCTCGAACTCCAGCGTCGTCGTCATATAGCCCAGCGGCAGGACCGAGCGGACGGACGCGCCCTGGCGGTCCTCGGAGTGTGTCATGATGGCGAACGGATTGGTCGAGCCCTGCGGCCCGAAGACCTTGTTCGACGCGACGCAATGGGCGTAGATGATCTGGCGTTTCGCGGTATCGATCACCGGGTCCGAGATGTAGCCGGGCCGGCCCTGGGTCAGCGCCGTCAGCGCGACCATCGTCGCGGTCGAGCGGACGTCGCACTCGCAGGCGCCGATCAGGCCCTCGTTGCACAACTCGTGGAAGCCCAGGCACGGATAGGCGTGGATGTGCCCGCCGTAGAAGCCGCCCAGGCAGTTCATCGTGATGGCGTTGGCCCTGTGCTTCTTGAGGACCGCCTTCATGCCCAGGTACATCGCGGCGGAGGTGTCCAGCGTCTCCTGCGAAACCTCGATCACCGTGGCGGCGTTCCGGCGCCACCGGTTTGCCACCGCCCGGGCCTCGTCCTTGTCGGCCGCCTTCCACGCCTCGTTCACTTCCGCGAACGCGACCCGCTCCATCGGAATGCCCAGGACCGGGTCGGCCGGTCCGGAATTCTGATCGCGCACCGCGAGGATGCGCGACTCCTTCATGCGGGTGATACAGTCCCGGGCCGAGAGCGTCTGGAGCGGGTCAGGCGTGCAGGCGCCGGCGCCTGCTCTGGGAGTGTTCTTCATCCGTACCCGCGCAGTGGCCTCGAAGAACTCCGCTGGCGAGCCGCTCGGGCGGGCCAGCTCGAAGCACTTGACCGCCTCGACCAGGTCCTCGAACCGCGACGACGCCACGAACCCGACGTTCGGAGCCTTGTTGCGGAGGAAACCTGCGGTGTAGACCAGGAAGCCGCCGCTGCCGGCGTATTGAAAATCGGCGTACAGCACGGGCTTGCCCGAGGTTGCGATGGTCTGCACCACGCGGTTCCAGCAGTTCATCTGATAGACGAGGTAGCCGTCGATCTTGGCGGACTTGTCCTCGTCAAGGATCTTCTGGGCCTGCTCGGGTCCCGTCGCCAGCGAGGAAACGAATTCCAGGTTGGGACATTGTTTCGCCAGTCCGGTGTTGATCCGCTCCATGACCGGCCGGAAGTCAAAGCCCACGTTCGGCCAGTCCGGCCCGGGCTGCTGGGGGGCGTGCAGCGAGTAGATGATGCGAATCCGCATCTTGCTGCCGCCGGCCTGGGCCGCCAATACCGGAGCCCCGGTCAGCAGTCCCGCCGCCCCGGCGCATGCGGCACACCCGGCCGCCAGAAACCGCCGCCGATTCAGTCCGCAACACGCACATCCGGAAACCACTCCACCGTTCTTCATTGCCGTTCTCCCACTCAACACCCGGTTTCTCAATCCACAAGAACCAGCCCGTAGTAGTTCGGGCACGGTCGCGTCATGAGCCCTTTATACTCTGCCTTCCGCAGGGTGGCAAGGCCGCAGAAGAGAACCGGGTTGCCGATGGTGCGCGGGAGCGGTTCGGCCGCGAACGACCGTGTGCCTGTCGCGCACCCGGGGACAAGGACCCACCCGGCGGATTCGCCCTGCTCCTGGGCCGAGCCTTCTGACAAACAGCGTCCCTCGCACCCTCGTTTTTACGCGAAGAACTCAGACCGCCAAATGCCCCACGTGGCGATGTCCTGGAGGGGCGTTTTCAGGCGGAGAATTCAGACCGCCAAATCATATACATGGCGCTCTGATGCCGGCATCCCGGCTGGCGCCCCTGAAATCGCGGTTTCGGGCCCGTCGACACCAGGTATTTGGCGGTCTGATTGGCGGTCTGAACTGGCGCCCCCAAGAACGCGGTTTTTGCCACCCGGGGCCCACGACAGCCTCAGAACGTGTATGAAAAGTGGCACAAGCATTTTGCCCGGGGGGCTTGGTGCCAGCGACGGGTGGCAGCGGCAAGGCCGTAGGCTTTGCGCAGGCATTGCCGATGGCGGAGGGACGAAACCATCGGCAAGCTCCGAAGACTCCGCTTGCCGCTGCCACCCATTACTGAGCTGGGTTCTCATACACGTTCTCAGACAGCCGCCGTGGCGCGGGCGTCTCGGGCTCACCAACGCGCCATTTTGCGTCGAGGGCCCCTCGCCCTTGCGTGTCGCGGGCATCCTGCCCGCGCTGTTGTGTGACGGGAACGCCCTTTCCGACACCGATCCACACGGCTTTCTTGCTGAGAGCTGCTCTTCGCCGCAAGAAACGCAAGGACGCAAAATGAAGCGGTAGCCGGTAGGGTGGGCTCCGCCCACCGCTTGGCCCCAGCCGCCCCCGGCGGAGGGAACCACGGTTCTCGCGCCAAGCCCGCGAAGAGCGTCAAGGGAGGACAAAACCCGGCCGCAGGCCGGGACGGACAACTGACAACTGCCCACAGGG
>VGYL01000471.1 GCA_016872975.1 Planctomycetota bacterium | reverse complement strand
ACCCGCCAACTGGCGGGCATCGGGGCGGACTTGTATCCTCGCCAGCCGGCCGTGGTCTTGCCGTCAAAGAGCAGCCGCCAGCCCGCCTCCTTTTCTTGCGGGCTCAAGGTGTTCAGCTCTTGCGCGCAGGCCGCCACGTCCAACGACAGTACGAACAGGACACCGGCCAGCAGCCTCAACCGCCTGTTTGTCACGCTCTCGGCTGACAACATATCACAATTCATAGATCCTCCTGCTTCCCGATCCACGCGAATCCGCGTTGCACGCGCGGAGTACTATAGGCCATGCGAAATCCTTCTGTCCATCCACGTCTTCATGCCCGCAGGGCAACTGCCTGTGGGCATCATACTACCGTGGCATGAGCTTCCAGCCCATGAATCATCGGCAGGATGCCGATGCCACAAAGCCCCCACGGGCAGGATGCTCGTGCCATGAGTGTGCCCACCGCCCACATGCGATTGTCCTGCTCACGCCCGGAAGATCTGTCCATCCCGGCCGCGGCCGCAGAGGTCGATGTCCCGGCCGGCGGTCTGGTCTTCGTAACCCGGCGGGACGGTACCGACCTTGGCGAGGCGCGCCCAGCCTTCCACCCGGCCAAAATCGCCGGACGCCGTGGCGCCGAACCAGCCGTTATGCCGGTGCAACTGCACCTGGAACCGCTCCTTTTCGCCATAGACAGCCATCACGGCGACAATCCGCGTGGTTTCGGACTTCTCCGCGGTGGCGGCGGTCACGTGCCAGTGGTTGGGTTTGTTCTGATGGTAGGCCTGCGGACTGCCCTCGTTGTAGGGGGTGTCGAACTGGTCGGTCTGCGACAGCACCAGACCCTGGGGGCTGGCCAGGTGGACGTCCAGCGTGGCGCCTTTGCGGCGCAACGTGATCCGGGCGCCCTCGATCTCCATCTGGTCGAAGGCGTGCAGCAGCCACTGGCAGTGCGCGGGGGCGGGGGTGGCAATCTCATCCAGCAGCAGAAAGAGCCCCGGCCGCAGGAAGAGAATCCGACGGACCCACTGCTTGAGCTTGCCCGCGTAGGCAGGCGTCGCGTCGCCCGCAACGTAGGAATACCCCGGCGCATCCTGGAAATCGACGATCGCTCCCGTGGCGGCGGCGGAGCGGATCGTCTGACCCTGGCCGTCCACCAGGATGCAGTTGTTCGCCTTCGTCGCGCGGGTCCACTCGGCGTGGTGCGGCCGGCCGTAAGACGGCCCGTAGTACCCTGATGGGATCGCCAGTGCGGTTCCGCCTTTCATGAGGGCAAAGGTGTTCTGATCGGCGTGGCTGTGCGAGACGCTGCCATAGGGACTGCTCTTGAAGAGCAGGCAGGTGTCGTTTCTCGGGTCGGCCAGGTCGCTGTGCAGGCCGGCCCAGCCCACGCTGCGGAACGCCCGCGACTGGGGCAGGTCGGTCGGCGCCCGGGCCGGCAGCTCCTCCTCGCGCAGCAGGGACAGGAACGGGTCCCCGCCGCCGGTGTAGCCGGGGATCTGCTTCACCCACCAGCCGATGTAGGGGTCCCCGTAGCGGTGCGCGTGGAAGGCCATGAGATCGGCGTAGCCGCTGCCCCCGCGGACACCGGGGCCGCCCCCTTCGGCGCCGTCACCGAAGGGGCGGATCTCGCCGTGATTGGCGGTGCAGTAGAAGAAGAAGTACCGCACGTTCCGGAAGAAGGGACGCTGCCAGAGGTCGTAGCCGGTGAGCTGGCGAAGCCCCTCGAAGGCGGGGATGTAGAAAGTGTTGTACCACAGGCCGTAGGCGGTCCCTTCCGCCCAGCCGCCGTCCACTCCCGCCCAGTGGGGGTAGAGCGTCAGGAGCGCCTTGAGCGAGTAGGCCAGCCAGGTCTCGGCCTCCTCGGCTTCGCCCGCCATGGCCAGGGACATATCCGTGAGATACGCGATCAGGCGGCCGTTGTGGCTCTCGCCCGGATTCGTCAGATAGTCCCGGCGGGCGAGACGCCGGTACGTCTGCCCCGCCCGCTCCCGGCACATCTGCAAGACCAGGGCCCGCTCCCGCTCATCGAGAGCCTCGTGGAGCCAGTCATAGGCGAGATGGGCACACTTGGAAAAGGACAGGCCCGCCTCATCGCCCCAGCGGGCGCTGACCGACGTCACGTCGTCATCCGCCGTCGGCCAGGAGGCGATTTCGAGCAGGATCTTCTTGGCGGCCTCCGCATACCGAGCCTCCTGCGTCATCAGGTACGCCAGCGACAGGTCCATCAACGCGCTGTCGACGTACCCGCGGAAGTAGCCGAAGTACTTCTGGTACTCCAGCCGTTGCACGACGGGGTCCGTGAGGCGGTGGTACGTCGGAAACTCCGGCACGCCTTTCGACAATGCCCTCTGAGCCCGCGTCTGCAACGCCTTCCACGCGCTCCGGCGGCTGGTCGTTAGCGTCGCGCGAATGCCGTCCAGGTGGGACTTGGGATAGAGAATCCGCGGATGCCCCCGCGGGACGCGGCGCAGCAATTCCTTCGGCTCGATCCAGGGCAGCTCCGCCGCACCCGGGCGAATCGTGAACGATTGCCTGCCGCGCTGCGCGACTTCCTGACCGCTACTATCCAGGGCGACCACGTCCCACGTGTAGGCTCCCGCCGGCAGGACCCGCTCCGGGCAGTGGACCGGATCGGCCCCGACGTCCCGGCTGTGGATTCGCTTCCCGCCTGCCTCGAAGATATCCACGCGATAGCTCGCCGCCCCGGGACAGGGCAGCCACGCCAACCCGACGGGCGATAGGTCGCACTCCTGGCCGTCCTGGGGGCGCGGAAAGAGCATCCCATCGGACGTCTTGGTTTTCAGAAACCCCGCCGGCCGTTTCCCTTGGGCCGCCGCCAGATATCCCGGCACAGCCGCACCCAACCCCAAAGCCCCGGTGGTTTGCAGGAACGTACGTCGTTTCATCCGCATGACCTCTCATGTACTTCTATCGAATGTCCATGCTGCCCGGCCTCCCCCGGGCCCGCCCGCAGCGACGGACCCAGGAAGACCATCATCCGCCCCATTCTACCGGCCCTCCTCCCCCGTGTCGCACCGAAATTCTGTTCCTGTCGGGAGTCTATGAACCCGTCCTCTGCCTTCGGTCTTCCGTCCTCTGCCCCCGGCCCCCGCCCTTCAACTACCATCTCGGCTATCGCCAACATCAAAGCCTGGAATCAGGGCAGATCCCGCCCCCTACGTGCCTCTCAGGCAGCGAACGCTGCAGGCTCGCACGCTTTGCTGCTCCCTGTAAGGTTGACGGTGGAGCAGCAATGCGGTATATGAAGGGCCATCGGGCCGAGCGGCCATGTGAGATAGGAGTGCCCCGTTGATTGGGCAGAGTGAATTCAGGGGCCAGCATGCAATTCAAGAATCAGAAGCATGAGCGGATCTTCCGACAAGTCATCCATGGGCTCCAAGGGCTCGGATACAAGGGTGGCTTGATACAGGAGGGGTACCGTTTCCCGGATCTGTTTCTACCCGAGGCACCAGTGCGATTGTTGCCGGCTGCCGCATTCGGCCGAGAACCCCCATCCTATGATACAGCCTGCCCGGCGATCGTGATTCCTGACCATAAAGGCGGAGTGGAATTGGTATCCGAGTGTCGAGCTCTGGGGGCCCCTGTGGCGCTCGAGGTTGCCGACGATCGTATTACGCAGTGGAAGGTAACGGCGGAGACCGATCGGATTGCCAAACAAGACGAATTCAATCCCGACATCCTTCCCCAGAAGCTGAAAGAGAGAAGACGCGAATGGTTGCCGGATACTATTGTTCGGGGGAAGAACGTCTTTGCCAAGCTTGCTCCCCGTCAATTGGATTTCATCGATCTGGGATTGATCCCGGCACTTGAGAGGCAGGTGAAGGACAAGTTGGATCGTCTCTTGCGTGAGGTGATCCGTTCGGCGGTGTCCGTACATAAGAACAGCACGGGTCAGGACCCGGACATGCAGCGCCTCTTTCGCCTGGTCTTCCGGTTTGTCGCTGCGAGACTGTTGTCAGATCGACAAGTCCCTTCCTTTCGGTTGGTAGACGGCAATTCCGACCCGGAGACAGTCCTCGCACGAGTCTCTCGGTACTACAGCCAGACCGAGCCTGTCATTGAAGATGCACAGACCATAATGGCAGTCGCCGGAGCGATTTGGGGGGGCGTCAGCTTCCAGAATTTATCCGTTCAGGCACTCGCGGACATCTATGAGAATACGCTCGTCGACGAACAGATTGGGCGTAAACTGGGAACCCATAGCACCCCTGCCAGTGTGGCCCGATACGTGGTCAGTCGCCTGATCACTGAAGAGAGCGTGCCGGAGATCCCCCACATTGTGGAACCTTGCTCTGGACATGCAATATTTCTGGTGGCCGCCCGGGAGCGTCTGCGCGATCTGTTGCCAAGCCGGCTGGATCCCCAGGAACGCCATCGGCTCTTTGTCCGAGCGTTGCAGGGCTTTGAACGCGATCCGGTCGCGTTGGAGATAGGGAAGCTCTGTCTGATGCTTGCCGACTTTCCATTTCCCGATGGATGGCGTCTCCTGCCAGCGGACGTGTTCGCGTCTCCAGAGTTTGAGTCAGCCCTCGCCCGAGCTGACATCGTCCTCGGTAATCCGCCGTTCGGTGGTTTTTCAGAAGACGAGAGGCGATACTATCCCGGCCTACGCGCCCTGCAGAAACCCGCAGAGCTTCTCCTGCGTGTGCTAGATCGGTTGAAGCCATCTGCCACGTTGGGCTTTGTACTTCCGCGACAGTTCACAGACGGGCGTGCGTACCGGGACATACGCCGGCTACTGGCCGACCGATACGAGTATCTGGAAGTTGTCTCGCTCCCGGATCGAATTTTCCACGTCTCACAGATTGAGACTTCGCTTCTGATTGGGAGAATGCCAAGCACCCGTCATGCACAAGTGAACCTGTCCTTCTCGCACGTTTCGGAGGCAGATGCAGACCGCTTCCTCCAAGACTATGCAGTGTCCTACAAAGACTCTGGAAGCAAGACAAAAGCGGCGTTCGCGGCGTCAGCGACTATTCCTCCGTTGGCAGAAGTATGGGAGCGATTGACGGACTCACCGAAGCTGGTGGACGTCGCCGAAGTCCATCTGGCCGTTGTCGGGTTGGACGATCGGGACGCTGTCGGCGGTGCTGAACGGTCCTATTGCGAATGCGTTCATTTTCGTCCATGAAGATAGGCGCGACAACAGAGTATCCACTCTGAAACAGATCCCTGTGCCTCTACTTACGGAAGCACAACGTACCAGCCTCGACCAACTGGTGGAGAGGTACCGCAGAACAGCAGGGGCAGTCGATGGGACGCTGGAATCGATTCAGGTCTCCATGACGCGCGAGAGTATTCTCCGGACCACGTGTCTTGAGATCGACGCCATCGTCCTCAGAGGTTACGGTCTTCCGCCTCGAATCGAGCGCCGTCTTCTGGACTTTTTCCGAGGTCATCAACGACGTGTTCCATTCTCCTTCACAGAATACTTCCCGGCGGAATTCACGCCGGCCATTCCGCTGTGGATGTACATCTCAGATGATTTCCGCCGCTGCCGCGCTGACTACCTGATGAGCCAACTACCGCAGATCACCGATCCCGTGCTTGTGGATGCCCTCGCGGAGGTTGAGTAAGTGGACGGCTATCTAGTTCCTGTTGTGAAAGGTCGTTTTCTTTGCGGTATGTCGTCACACCGGTTGTCGCATTGGCCGCATTGTGCCCCGATTTGGGGACAGCAGCCCGATCGGGTGCTTTGGAGAGCTCTTGCAG
>VGYL01000470.1 GCA_016872975.1 Planctomycetota bacterium | reverse complement strand
GATGACCGACGCCAACTGCGGCAGGAACTCGTCGCTCAGCAGCGCGAACCCCGTGTCCACGAGGACCGGCTCGGCCGCCTTGAGCACGAAGGCATTGATCGGCAGCAGCCCCAGGATGGGGATGGGAAAGTAGCACGGCAGGACCTCAATATCGGGTGCCGCCTCGTAGGGCTCAAACATTGTCGGCTTGTCCATCGTTCTCGATCTCCGGAAATGCTTTTCTCATCGCGCGTACCGCATCCGGCGCAGATACACCACGCACGACGCTTCACGAAACCGCGCTTTGCCTCTACATTGCCTGCTTCAGGCCGTCCAGGCGCACGAGGGAATTCCGCATTCTCGCCGAAGCGATTTGCCGAGAAGAGGTGCGCGGTCGCATCGTTTCTGAGCGGCGGCGACGCGGCTTGGAGTCCCGCCATGTGAGTTTTGACAGGCAAGTTCGGTAACGTGTGTGGGGGGCCTGCTGCCGACGCTTTCCGGTGTTCGGAGTTCCGCCTTATGAGTTTTGACGAGCAAGCTCGGTAATAAGAGCCCGGCGCCGGGCGCTCTTCGTAGGGCGAGCGTCCCCGCTCGCCGAAGATGTCGTGCGAGGACGCACGACCTACGCCCAGAGCGGCCCGCGCGGCCATTACCGAAGTTGTTCGTCAAAACTCATTAGGCGGGTCCAACGGTCCGACCTTCCTCTTTTTCCCTTCCGCGGCGTTCGGAGTTCCGCGTTTACGCGGGTCAAACAATCCAACCCTCCTTTTCTCTTTCGCGTGGGCAGAGGGTGGAGCCGGCTGCGCCGGAAGACTTTTCGGACCCGCCTGAAGGCGGAACTCCAAACGCCTACGGTTCCAGGGCCAAGACCATGTGCGGATTCAGGAAGAATGGGGGCACGAGGGCCGGGATGTTGGAGAGGGGGAGGATTTCCTCCGGCAGGGGAATGCCCAATACATCGGTCATGAAGTCGCGTCGCTTCCGGCAGCGGGCGAAGCAGTCGGGGAACTGCGCTTGAATCCGGCGGCGCAGGTCTTGGTCGGCGATCGCGACGCCGTCTTCCATGCGCGTGGAGGAATAGACCCGCGAGGACGGGATGACGTCCACCTGCATGACCATGCCGGAATGGATCGGCACGTCGGAGCCGGGATAGATCGGTGAGCTGACCCATTCGTCGAGGTGGATCAGATGGCCCGCATTCAGGAAAATGCCGAATTCTTCGAAGGGCAGCCTCTCGCTTACGAGCCGGGCCAGTGCGCCGCCCGGGGTGCCGATCCGCAGCAGATCGAACCACTCGCCCATGACCTCGAAGTACGGACCGGCGAAGTTCTGGACGTAGTCCTGCGCGTCGCGCGGGAGATCCTGAGCCGAAGAGGCGATCCAGCCCGCCCGGCAAATGTTGCTGCCCCAGTAACAAATGTTGGTCGAAAGAGGCGTCCCGCGTCGGAGGGTCGCGCCGACCGGCCCCGACAAACCGGGCAGATCGCCCGTCGCGAGGGTCATGTGACAGCCCAGGGGCACGCCGTTGTAGCCGGCCAGCTTCGCCAGCTCGTGGTCGGTCATGCCTTCCCGCATCCCGAAGAGCATCCGTTTCATCCCTTCGGAGGCCAGGACGTTCGTGTACTCGAAGTACGCGATCTCGGCGGCCGAGCAGAATGTCCGCAGGCCGGTGTCCGGATTCATGAAGAGGGCCGTGGCGTTGGTCACCTTCTCCCAGCCGGCCAACCCGCGCAGGGTGTCCACGAGATAGGCGGGCAGATCGATGGCGTGGGCCCCATCCGGATGTTCGGCGTCCGCGAAGTACTTCCAGCCAGCGCATCCCACCACCGCCCCCCTGCCGATCCCCTCGTCGGCGAAGATGTCCCGAAGGAGCCGGCTATCGCCCCGCGGCTGATTCAGCAGGGAGAACGATTGAAACCGCTCGCTCCGCAGCTTCCCGGCTGTATAGAGCGGACTGACCGGCAGATACCCTTCGCATTCATTGCCCACGACCAGCAGCGGATCGCCCTGCCGCGAAACAATGAGCACCGCTTCCTCAAAGCGCGGGTCAAAGCCGGTGAGCCAGGCAAGATTGGCAAAATGTTCCCGGTCGCCGTAGACGGCCAAGTGCGTCAGTCCCAGCCTGTCCATCGCGGCATGGACAGTGTCAATGCGGGACTCGAACTCGGTGACGCTCGGCCGCGGCGGCGGCCCGCCCGCGCCGAAGGCCGGCCACTCGATCTCAGTCCATCGGTGTTTTCTGCTCATTTCTGTGTCCTTTCCACAGGACGCAGATGATAGCACACGATATCCCCCGGGGCAACCGGGCGCACCAGGGAGAGTGCCCGGCCGTTCCGCCGGGAGCGGCCCGGCCCACTCTCGGGATAGGGGACATTCTACCTTTTCCTCTGCCGGAAGGAAAAATAGAATGTCCCCTTTTCCTCTCCCTGTGATTGGATTGGTGCTCCGGACTGTCACCGCGGCTCCAATTCTCCTTGGCTATCCACTTTGACCGGTTTTTTTCTTGACAGGGAGAGGAACACTTCGGTGCTATCAGACTGGTGAAGCTTGTGCCCGCGCCGTCGGGCGTTGGTGGTTTGAGGTTCTTTCGCGGGTGCACTTCGTGGCGTTTTTCGGTTGAGGAGGAATCGATGGACGTGACGCGCGGAGTAGAGTCTCACCCGGCGACTGTTTTATTTGCAGTTCCGATATATCCATTTTTGCGAACCGATCGCGTCACGGTTGGGAAGGAGGTGTTGCCAGGCCGCACAAGATCACCCCCGGGTACAGACGCTGGAGCAGCAGTGGGAAGCATCATCGGTTGGTCTGCTACGTCACGAGAGCATGGATTTCGATTGAGGCATATTCTTTGAAGGAGGACTGTCACGCGTAACAAGTGGGTTTTCTCGGTTCTGTTCCTTCTGGTACTCCTGGCCCTGGCGCGCCCAGGAGAGGCAGCGGACCCCAATCTCGTAGGGTGGTGGCCCTTGAATGACGGTTCCGGGGCCGTGGTCGTGGATCGGTCCGGCGTTGGCAATAACGGCGCGATCAATAACCCGAACGGCGGTCTCGGGCCGAACGGCTCGGTCTGGATCCAGGACCCCGGGCGGGGCATGGTCATCAGCTTCAACGGCGAGGCGACCGGTGCGTATGTCCATGCCGGCGCCATTCCCCAAATGACGTTGACGAACGACTTCACCTGGGCCTTTTGGGCCAAGCAGGACGCCGGCAACACGACGCCCAACGACATCATTTTTGGCAACCGCAAAAACGCGAATGCCGCCGAGTTTGTCCCGCGTCAGTTCATCAAGTTCACACCGACGCAGTTCGAGTGGCACATGAACGGCAACGGCAACGACAACCTGAACTATGACGACATTCCCGCCGACGTCTGGCTCCACCACGCGGTTGTGAAAAAGGGAGCGCAGTTGACCTATTACCGCAACGGCGTGGCCGCCAACACCAAGACGATCACGCAACCCCTGGGCTTTCCTCAACCCCTGTTCTTTGGCGGCGACAATCAGAATGTCGCGACGGAGAACTGGCGGGGACTGCTGAGCGACGCCCGGATCTACAACAAGGCGCTGACGAAGCTCGAAGTGCTGGCGGCCATGGCCGGGGTCGCGCGGATCGATCTGGAAATCGCCTACGCCGTGACGCCCCCGGTGCTGGACGGCGAGATCGATGCCGTCTGGGCCCTCGCCTCGACGAACTCCTTCGTCCCGCCGGCGGATGCGAACGATGGGTCGGGCACCTGGAAAGTGCTGTATGACGCGAACAATCTGTATGTTCTCGTGGATATCACCGACGACATCCTGAAGAACGATTCGGCCCGTGCCTGGCAGGACGACAGTGTGGAGATCTACTTCGACGGCGGCAATATGAAGTTGAGCACCCCGCTGTCTGGAAACGCCCACCAGTATACCTTCGGGTGGGGAGCGGACGACATCCAGGGAACCAACATTGCCGGATATACGGAAGGGATTCAACAGGCGCAGGTGACCACTGCCACCGGCTGGCGGATCGAGATCAAGCTGCCCTGGCTGACGATCCAGCGCCAGGCGCCCCAGGCCCGGCACCTGATCGGCATTGACTGCTACTACAATGATGACGACGACGACGGCGGGAATACCCGGGAAGGCAAGATGCTCTCCTATTCCCCCGTGGAAGCCTGGAACAACGCCTCCCAATGGGCGACCGCCATCCTGGGCGTCGTGCCCAAGCCGGCCGATCCCGGCGCCACGGGTCTGGCGGCGTACTTTGCCCTGGAAAACGACACGTTGGATAGCTCCGCCAACGCCAACCACGGGATCGTCACGGCGGGCAAGCCCACCTCGGTCGCCGGCGTCCAGGGGAAGGCCTTGGAGTTCCATGGCCTGGGCAAGTCCGGCGGCGGCGGGGACATGATCATGGTCCCCCACAGCCCCAGTCTGGACATCACCGGTCCGATCTCCCTGGCTCTCTGGATCCGGCCCGACGCCGACGACCCGGAAGGAAAGGGCACCGAGACCGCGCCGATGGCCAAGGCACTGAGCACGGCCAAGCCCAGTTGGAGCTATCAGGTTCGCTACGGCTGGGGTCAGCCCAAGCCCTACATGTCCTTCACGTTCGCTTCGACGCCCCGGGCCTGGGTCAATGTCGGCCAGAAGCTGACCAAAGGCGAGTGGAGCCATATCGCCTGCGCGCATGACGGCATCACGCTCAAGTGCTATCTCGATGGCATCGAGAGGGGCGCGACGCCCATGGGCAAGTTTGCCAGCAGTCCCGCTCCCATTCTCATCGGCTCCGATGGGTGGGGCTGCGACTGGATCGGCGCCATTGACGAGGTCGCCGTCTACAACCGGGCGCTGTCCACGAATGAGGTTCTCTACCTGGCCGGTTATCGTGCCAACCCCGGCAAATAAGATCCGTCTGGCGCCATCTGCTCTGTAGCATTCGAGGGCCTATCCTGAGCTTCTCAGGATAGGCCCTTCCTCTATGTGCCAAGTACTTGTGACAGCAAATACCCTCCTCACCAAAGACACAGAGCCAGTCACAAGAAACGACCTGCCATGCGGCGCTCGCGGGAGCGCAACTGAGAACCGACGATCTTGTCACCCGGACTCCGATCCGGGGTGCACACTGGGAACTGAAGAAGGTGTACCCCAGTTGTCCCGGGCCGGTATAATGGACGAGTAGTTGGTCGCAGAGAACATTGAAGGAGGACTGCCATGAATCGAAGGGACTGTTCTGGCGATTCGTGCCGCCGGACGAGCGTATGGGTGGCGTTGGTTGTCTTCGTGTCGGTCTGCATCTCGGCCCCGGCCGGCCAAGCCGCGCACGTTACGATCAACGAGGACGGCGTCCTGCTCATCGATGGGCGCAAGATCCTGCCGATCGGCTTCACCGGCGGCCCGCCGCCCGGCGGCCGGACACCCGACGGGAAGTCCGCGTTTGAGGAGATCCGCGCGGCCGGCGGGACGTTCTTTCGGACAGGCCCTCAGGGCGGCGATTCCTGGAACGAGGCCACGCTCGCCCAGGAACAGATCCAGATGGATGCGGCGGCACGGCACGGGCTGTATTGCTGGCCACGTCTGGAAAACCTCTCCAGTCTCCGGGAAGACGACGTGTGTGAGGAAAGATCCTGGCGGCGTTATGCCGCGGCCCGCTCGGATTTCCAGTAGATATCCCATAAGCCACTGCGGTAAACACAGGCCAAAGCCATCATCGCCTCGGCGTTGGGCTTGTCCCACCGCATCCCGGGTCCTTTGAGCCGGTCGGTCAACGTGC
>VGYL01000469.1 GCA_016872975.1 Planctomycetota bacterium | reverse complement strand
CAACTGGAGGCCGTGCACATCCGTTGCGGGAGACGTAAAGGCTTACGAATAAAGGTGTTAGACACGCAACCAACTCTCTTTACCCCATCTTCATTAACGGAGGTGTAGTATGAAGCAGGATCCAACAGGTCCTGCTTGTCCGCAAAGAACGGGTCATTCGCGGTCCCCGCGAACGGCATGAACCACAGGCCCGGCGTCAGGCCGAACGTCTTGATGCTCTCGGCCGTCTGTCGCATCCCGGAGGGGTACGGGCCGTCCGAGCGGTGCGTGGTGAAATTCCGCCGGGGTCCGTTGCCCTTGACGCCCGCCTGCCAGCCGTCGTCGATCTGGACGACCGAAAAGCCGAACGGCGCCAAATGCTCTCGCGCGAATTCCGCAGTCTTGAGGAGATCGCGCTCATTGGAGGCCCCCGCGTGGTACCAGGTGCAGTAGACCGTCGGTTGCGGCGGCAATCTGATGCGGTAATACCGCGCAACGGCATCCGCATAGGCTTCCAGCCCCAAGCGGGCATCTTCGAAGTACCCGACCAATAGCATCTCGGATTTGATCGTCGCGCCGGGCTTCACCACCAAGCGCCCATAGTCCAACTGCGTCTCGATGACCGCCCTGCCGTCTTTGATGTCCGAGAACACCAGGCCGCTGCCCCGCTCGTGGGTGAGCCAGCCGACCACGACCCCGGCGCGGGTCTCGGGATCGGCGACCGCGAGAAACGAATAGCTGCCGGGGTTGGATTCCTTCCGGACCTCGGTCAAGCCCGCGGTGCCCAAGGCCCGCAGGCTGGCAGGCCCTCCCCTGAACCCCAATGTCATGCTCACCGGCCGAATGCTGTCAATCACCCGGTCGGCCTGCGAACCGTTCATGAACGTCTTCTCAAAGACAAGGAACGGCAGACCGGGGAACAGGATGAGCCGGTCGCCCCCATCGATCCGGATGGCCTCGCCCTGGCCCCACACCGGGTCCGAGACGGTCTCGTTGGCCACCCGGAGATTGTACCCCTCGACCGTGCCGCGCTCGATGAAGCGCAGGCCCGAATCCAGGGACACTGCTTCGAACGACCGTGTGCCGCGACGGAACTCGACCGACAACGACTCATTCCGGATTAGCGTTTGCGGACGAGGCCCTGGAAGTGACTGTGTCCATCCGTCGCTGCTCCCCGCAAGAATCACCCCCAGAAACACCAAGACGGCCAACACTCTCGGTTGCACGGCAATACCTCCAGACCATGAGCACCGTTCTGTTCCACCGGTGATGCGCGCGGCATCATCACAGAGAGTGTATCAGAAATCGGTGGATTGTGGCATGGACATCTTGCCTCATTGTTCTACCCATCTTTGCGTTGCTGCCGAGGGTGGCATCGCCAAAGGCTCTGCCTTTGACGATGGTTGAGGCGCTCGACGATGCCTCGACCGCACGCGCGAAAGCCATCGTCAAGGCCGGTAGGCCTTGGCGATGGTCCAGCGCACGGGAAATCCGCCATCGCCAAGCTCCGAAGACTCCGCTTGACGATGCCACCCAGGGAAGCCTTGGCCTGGGGCTGGTCCAGGGCGACGGGTGGCAGCGGCAAGGCCGTAGGCTTTGCGCAGGCTTTGCCGATGGCGGATGGACGAAACCATCGGCAAGCTCCGAAGACTCCGCTTGCCGCTGCCACCCACTACTGAGCTGGCTTCTCACACACCCTCTCAGGACAGGCGATAGACGGTGGGCCGGCCGCCACTGGGGCCGTCGAAGAGGATCAGCACCGTCACGCCGTCGTCGGACTCCTCCAGGATCGCCATGGCCTCGGCCTGGCCGCTGCTCTTGGGCAAGGCCCCGATCTTGTGCACCGCGGGGCTCCTGCCGTCCCATTGGAAGAGGAAGAACTCGCGGTCCTTCTCATAGTCCTGCGATTCGGGGTACTCCGCAGAGGGCTCGGAACCGGCATTGCCGGCGATGAGCAGGAAGGACGACCTGGCCGCCACCAACTCGCGAATGCCGAGTCCGGGGCCCAGCGGGAGCCGATGCAGCGTAGTGGACGGTCGCGGCGTGCCGTCAAAGGCATCCTCCGCGCGGATTTCCAGAACCAGCGCATTGCCCTCCAGATTGGGGCTGCGAAAGCCGATATAAAGCCGCTCGTGGCGAACCGCCAGGCCCTCGATGTTGACCCCCCGCCGCTGCAGCGGCTTGGCGAAATGCGCGCCGAGCACCGGGTCATTCCGCAGAATCTCCGCCAGACTCGCGGTTTTCAGCGATTCGGCCAGCGGTCCCTCCGGCTTGCCGGTGACCGGGTCCACTTGCAGGCGGAAAATGCGGTACCGGTTCTCCTGGTGCTGGCCCGACACCTTGGCGGCCCCGTGCGACCCGACGATGTAGTAGCACCCCTCATCGGCGGCGATCGCCTCGATATCGATCTCCGAGCCGGAGCGAAGCAGGGTGATCGTCTCCACCACTCGCAGCGTGTTGCCCGGCCGCGTCATCTCCACCACCTGCACCTGGCGCGCCTCATCGGCCCCGAGCAGCCCGAATCGTTCCGAGACAAAGGCCAGCCCGCTCAGATCCTTGCTTTCGACCACGTCGCCTTCGAACGAGTACCGCTCGAGCTGCTCAATCTTCGTCCACCGGCCCGGCGGCCGCCGCCCGCGCGGGCTGAGCTCCGCGGACCTGCCCCACGCCGCACCGACGACAGACAGCACCACCAGACCGTGGAAGATGGCTCGCACCCATGGAATTCGATCCTGTCCTCGAAACATCGTTGCCGCTCCCGAAATCATGTCGATTGTGTAAGCGCCGGCAGCGCCGTGGCACACGCTCCAAGTATACCAACGGCAGACACTTGCAGCAAGGCGTCATTCCCGATAGACTGGTGAGTATTCCGGCGTGCTCGTCCGGGCTTGTAGCTCAACGGCAGAGCAGGGGACTCATAATCCCTTGGTTGTAGGTTCGAATCCTACCGGGCCCAGTCAAAACCGCGTTTTCGCTATCGCCATTGCGGGTAGCTTGTCCGATGGAATCCGATCTTGTGCACTGTTTTCCATCCTGCGCGCAAACTTTCGTCAAACTTTCGGGCAGAGAATCCCGATCATCCGTGCCCGTTTTCGCCAACGCCTGCCGCTCGGATTCCGCCAAAGATAGATCCGGCAGACTCGCCACCGCCGCCGCTTTTTTCTTTCCACCCAAGACCTTGGCGTATACGTCCATCGTCAGGCCAATGCTGGAATGTCTCATGATCTCCTGCGCCTGCTTCGGGTCCACCCCCGCGTCCACGAGCAGGCTGGCCGTTTCGACCCGCAGGCTGTGGAAGTCGAAGACGTTGCCTTGATCGTCCGTGTAGGGCAGGCCCGCCGCCTCAAGGTCCTCTTTGAGCATATCCGCCGTCCGGTCGGTCAGTCGGACATAGGACCCGCCGAACGCCTTCACCGCCGGCAACTTCCCGGCCAGGAAGTCCCGCAGTTCCCCGCACAGCCCCGGACTCAGGGCCTGCTCGCGCGTCCTCTTGTTCTTCGTCGCCCGGACCGCCCGCACGGTCACTGTCCCGGCGTCGAAGTCGAAGTCCATCTTCTGCAGGCGCCGAAGCTCCCCAGCCCGCAGACCCGTCTCGATCGCCAGCCGATACAACAGGTATCTCTCCCGGCCGCTCATACCGTACCGGTCCGGACCGTCGGCCGTCTTCTGGAGCAACGTCCGCAGCTCATCGATGTCCAGGGCCCGCCGCGTGTGCCGCGGATCTTCCTTCACGTTCAACAGCTTGAGCCGCCGCAACGGGGATTCCGTCGCCCATGCCCGATCGTCTACGATCCAGTTGGCGAAGCTCTGGCAGGCCGTCAAGTAGGCGTTCGACCGGCGATAGCCCACGTGCCGCTCGCCTTCCCGCAGATCTCGCAGGTAGCCCTCGACCTTCGTATCCTGGATCTCTCGCCAGGATCCGAAGCCGCAGGCCTCGAAAACCTCACGGATCATGCGGACCGTCTTCCGGACGTGCCCCCCACTTCGCTCCCGGGAGCGCAGGGCCTCTTCGTACATGCCGACAAGCACGTCCAGGGGCTTGCCCAGGACCTGTTCGCCGGCCAGCAGACCGCACTCCTGCAGGGCGCCGACGATCCCGCTCGGCAATCGGTTGAAATAGTCGCGCAGGTCCGGGGGCAGCGGCCCACCCTTGTACGCTATCAGGTCTTCGATCCGGCTGGCGAGAAGCCGCGTCTGCCCTTCGTGGCTGAAGGCGCCCAACTGCTGCTTTCGCCCCAGGTGATCACGGAAAGCAAGATGCCAGGTGCTCGATTCCAAACGCATCCGCTCCCCGGCGTCCGTCAGCGTCAGGACCGCCCGGCGCGGCTTGCCGCGGGCCGTGTACGTCACGATCCCCTTGCCGCGATCGATCGTGGCATCGGCCGGTATCGACTTCGTCGCCTGTGGTTTGAAGATCCTCATACGTCACCGTCCTTTCGTGGGGGGCTGGGTTCGGGCGAGCTGCCCGGACAGTGCAGAGGCAACCCGCCCGAATCCCTGGCCGGCGTCCCGGCCGCCCGGAAATCAACATACGCTTGTCACTGTGAAAGAACAAGGGGCATCGAGGCCCCCGCGGCTGGCCGCGATCGCGGCCTCGAGGATCTCGCGACGGACCGCCGGCGGGTACCGCAGCAGCTCTTCCACACAAGCCCGGACCCGCTGCTCGTAGCAGTCGCCGCCCAACTGCCGGCAGATCTCCACCACACACCGCCGCTCGATCTGGAGGCCCCCCTCCTTCACCGCCTCAAGCACGACCGCGGCGCCGTCGGGCCCGCCCCGGCCGGCCAGGGAAATCAGCCGATCGATCCGCTCTTCCTCAGTCGTCATAAGTCACCGTCTTTCGAAGACAGGGGCCGGGGCGTCCGTGGCCCCGGCCCGGTTGGTGTTTTCTACTCGACCGCCTCGGCGATCAACTGGCCGAGGTCGTAGATGTCCAACAACTCCTGCAGGGCCGGGTCTGACCGCAGGACGTCCACCGGGGTCTCCTCGACGGCTTGCCGCCAGTTATTCAGGAAATCGGTATTGATGTTCCCGTCGACGTCCCCCATGTCCTTCACGATCCGCAGTATGGCCCGGTACTCCGGCTTCAAGGCGCAGATCGCCGCCTTGAATCGATCCTCCATCTTGCCCAGCCGCGTGGCCCGCCGGGCGGTTTCGCTGGCCTGTAACCAAGCCGCCTCCACGAGGGCGGCCCGCCGCTCGGGCGGGTAGTGACACAGCTCGCGCAGGGCGTCCCGGGCTTCATGCTCCACAAAGTAGCGGCCCCGGCGGGTCTCCATCGCGGCCAGGTACGCCAGGCAGGCCCGCTCCCCTTCCGGATCGTCGGCCCGCTCGATCTTGCTCTCGGGGCGGGCCAGATCCCCCAGGAAATCCGCCACGGCGTCCGGCGTCCGCATCGCATACGCGCCGAGCAGATCCGTGATTGCCTTTTCTTCTGTCGTCATGGTGCACACCCCCCCTTTAGCATGCCGAGAGCGACACGCCCACCACGAAAGCAGCCACAGCCCGCTCGGCGGGCGGGAGTTGCTGATTGCCATCGGCCGCCCGGAATACGTCGTCCATCCAATCTTGCTGGATCTCCCAGCCGATTTGACCATCGTAGAGGGCAGCCTTATTGGGCCCCAAGACATCCTCGATATCCCCGTTGCTCAGACGGTTCAAGGCAACCGCAATGAGCTTCTCGCGATGCGTGGCGCCCATCAGGAACTCGGCCAGGGGCCGTAGCTCCCCCTTGGCCTTATCGAGCCGGAACCG
>VGYL01000468.1 GCA_016872975.1 Planctomycetota bacterium | reverse complement strand
GTGACATTTTCATAACCTCCTGTTCTAGCGTAGCTTATGTCAAACCGAGGGACAAATCGTAGCGTTGTGGTATTAGGAGGAGCGCAGCGACGAGGCAATCTCAATCCGTGGCATGGGAGATTGCTTCGCTTCGCTCGCACCAACATAATGCCGCTGGTCCCGACGTGGTCGGGACCAGCGGCTCATCATTGATGATGATGATGATGGGATCTTACACAAATTCCTTGTACTCGCGGTCCGTGATGATACCGGGCTGCGGCTGGGGATACTGGCCCTCGGCGTTGGGCCGGACCGGGGCGGGGTAACCGGTCGTGAACTTGTCCACGTCCGGCGCGAACTCGTGCGGGCAGTTGAGAATCTGCTCGTAGGTGATCGTCTGACCGGTGTGGCCGGCCATGCGGCCCATCGAGGTCACGAGACTCGCCTCGGCCCCGCGCCGGGTCTCGTTGTAGGGCTTGTTGTTGCGGATCGCATCGACCAGGTCGTTCCACTCCAGTTGATACGGGCTCTTTTCCGGCTGGGGGTAGCGCCAGACCGGCTCGACACCTTCCATGAGATGGCTGTTGTACGTGCGGACCCGGCCGGGGCTGTGACCGCTGGTGGAGACCACCGCCGAGCCCTTGGTGCCGTGGACGAAGCTGTTGAAGGCGTTCTGGCAGCCCGAGACGTTGCGGCCCTGATAGAAGAGCTTCGTGCCGTCCGGGTAGGTGTACTCGACGGCGTAGTTGTCGAGGTTCTGATCGACGGCGTTGCCGCGATACTGCCGGCCGCCGAGGGCGTGGGCCGAGACCGGCCAGGCGCCCTTCATCCACGACAACTCGTCGATCTGGTGGATGTAGTAGTCGCTGAAGACGCCGCCGCTGGCCCAAATCCAGCTATGGAAGCTGCCGATCTGGTACAGCAGCTCGTCCACCTCGGGCCTCTTGGGGCCGACAGCCGCGGACCGGCCGCTCATGCGATAGCCGCGCATCAGGATGATCTCGCCGATCGCGCCGTCCCGGATGCGTTTGAGCAGTTCCTGCCGGCCCCGGCAGTGGCGGACCATCAGGCCGACGCCGACCTTGAGGTTCTTCTTGTCCGCCGCGTCCGCAAGCTGGAACATCCGTTTCGTCGTGGGACCGTCCACCGTGACGGGTTTCTCCATGAACACGTGGAGGCCCTTCTCGATCGCGTACTTGAAATGGACCCAGCGGAAGGCCGGCGGGGTCGCGAAGATCGCCACGTCGCCCGGCTTGAGGCAGTCCATGGCCTTCTTGTAGCCGTCGAAGCCGAGGAACTTGCGGCCCTCGGGCACGTCCATCTTGTCGGCGTGTTGTTTGATCAGGTTGTCGTAGCTGCCTTTGAGCTTCCTCTCGAAGACGTCGGCCATGGCGACGAGCTTCATGGGGCCGTTCGGGACGGACAGGGCGTTGGACGCCGCCCCGGTCCCGCGTCCGCCGCAGCCGATCAGGGCGACCTGGAGGGTATTGCTCTCGCCCGCGTACAGGCGGGACGTCAGCCCGGCCGCCAGGACCGAGGTTGCGGCGAGCCGGCCGCTGTGCTTCAGGAAATCGCGGCGGGACGTGTCTCTTGGTGTGGATTCATTCATTGCGGGTTTTCTCCTACTCTGGGGGTGGTTAGGGATGTTCTTTCCGATATTGTCGATAAAAGGCTATGATCTGCTCGTCGGGAATGCCCGCCGCGATGGCCAACCGGGCACGGGCCTTCGCGGTTTGGCCCGCCTTGAGGTCGCGGCCGAAGAGCGAAAGATAGAGGGAGTAGTGCGTTTCGCCTTCATAGGGTGTGGAGATCGCAAAGCAATCGGTCGGGGGCGCCATGAGGATCGCCGTCAAGCCGTCTGCTGTAGTGCGCCGCAGGCAGAGGGGAGCGGCCAGACGGGGCATGATCGCCCAGTCGACCGGGTGCGGCTCGATTTTCCACCGGCCGTCGTGGATCAGCGGGACGATTTGGGCGTCCCGCGGGAACATCTGCCAGTCGCCGAAGGACCTGCGGGCCAGCAGCAACCCGGGCCTGTCATGTGTCTCGGTATGCCCGCCGACATATACGAAGGGTGACGCAAAAGACTGGGCGAAGTACGACGCGAGGAACACCTCGAAGCCACTGACGTCCCGGCGGGCCGTGACCGTGGTCTCGACGTCGATCGTTTGCGGGTCTTTCCAACGGTAGAGGGCCCCCATCTCAAAGGGCCGATCGGCCGCGGGCCACGTGACCTGGACGGCCCCGTCGGGCAGCAGCCTGGCGGTGCTGGGCCAGTCCCAACCCCCCGCGCCGTAGCGTTGGCCCGTCGTGAAGACCCGATAGTGGCTCAGAAGGCCCATGCTCCGGTCCAGTCTCGTGCCGGATGGAACGTGAACGACGGAGGACAGACCTAGCGACTTGCCGCCCGCGCGCAGCGTTCCGCGCAGCACGCCCGTATCGAACGTGTATTCCCCCTTGTCGTTCGGCACAAACGCGAGGTTCGAGGACGGCTCCTGGCCGCCAGCCAGGCCCGCGAGGCATGCCGTAGCGACGGCCACGAAGCACAACGTGCGTACGGCGCACCCTCGCGCCGCGGGCACAAGGTCAGGACCGTCCGGCGTGAGATCGGGTGGCAGCCGCCAACGCCGCCTGTTTGTAGTGACGCCGTCAGGCGTTTGTGTCGCGGGCGTCCTGCCCGCGTCGCTTCGAAGGCGAGACGCCTTCGCAGCGCGGACGGGACGTCCGCGACACGTCTCATCTGCCCTCAAAAGGTGTGTGAGAAGCCCGCCTTCTCTGGGTGGCATCGTCAAGCGGAGTCTTCGGAGCTTGGCGATGGCGGATTTCCTGCGCGCCGGACCATCGCCAAGGCCTACCGGCCTTGACGATGCCACCCGTTGCACAGACCCTCTTACGGGCACACTACCAACGAGGGCCCGGCGGCGGGGAGGATACCACCCGGCGAACGTCCTGGCCTGGGCGTAGGTCATTGCTTCTTCGCGTCCTTCGGCAACTCGCACGCGACGCGGAAACCGATGCAGTCGATCTGCGGCAGCCACCAGCGGCTCTTGGGGATCTGGGGGTCGTTCATCCGCCACCAGTCCTCCTCGAAGCCCCGGGCCGCACAGCGCAGCTCGCCGGGGGGGCTGTCGTGGAAGCCGCCCCGGGCCACGCGCACCTTGCCTTGCTTCGGGCCGGTCGGGTTGACCGTCTGTTTCTCTTTGACCGCCTCTTCATACGCGGCCGGACTATAAAAATCCTGGACCCACTCGCGGACGTTGCCCTGCATATCGTACAGGCCCCAGGCGTTCGGCTTTTTGGTCCCCACCGCGTGCGGCTCGAAGTTGGCGTTGGCATTGAACCAGGCGTAGTCTTTCAGCCCGTCCGCGTCGTCGCAGACGCCGAAGGCGCTGGTCGTGCCCGCCTGGGCGGCGTATTCCCATTCCGCTTCCGTCGGCAGGCGGTAGGTCTTGCCGGTCTTCTGCGTCAGCCACCGGCAGAACGTCATGGCGTTGTGCCAGGTGATCCCGATGGCCGGGTGCTTCTTGCTGAAGCCCATGGTCATATCGCCGTAGACGGGGGTCGGGCCCGTGATGGCGTTGACGCCCGCCGCGGCCTGGGCCTCGTTCAGCTCGGCCTCCTCCTCGCCGAAGTCCTTCTTCGCGGTCCCGGTCTCCTGATAGTACGCCAGGAACAGCTCGAGCGTCGCCTCGGTCGTGCACAGGTAGAACGGATGCAACTGCACCTGGCGCTGCGGCCCTTCATGATCCTCGCGCTCGGCCTCGCCGGCGGGACTGCCCATCGTGAACGTGCCGCCCGGGATGAGGACCATATCGAAGGTCAGCTTCGACCCGTCCTTGCTCGTGATGGTCTCGGTATATCTCTTCGGGAGGTCGGTCTTCGAGGCTGGGGCCGCACCGACGGCCAGAAGGCCGGCACCACAGGCCAGCAGAACGGCATACGTCAGAATGCTGCTTCGATTCACGTGTGGTCTCCTGTGAAATCGAGTTTGAAGTTTGAAGTGGGAAGTATGTCATTGCGAGCGCAGCGAAGCAATCTACAACCTCGCGATGTCGAAAAGAGATTGCTTCGTCGCTGCGCTCCTCGCAATGACATTTCCTGCACCCTAAACTTGCCACTTCAAACTGGTTCTATATCAACTTCGTCCGGCCGGGCACGGGGACCGGGTAACTGCCGCTGGCATCGACCTTCACCGGCGGCTCCATGTCGTCGCGACACTCCTCGGCCCGGGGCGGATAGAAGAAGTCGGACTGTTTGATCTGTTCCATCGTGACCTCCTTGCCCGTATAGCAGGAGATCTGTCCCATGATGCAGGTCATGGTGCTGGGGATCATGTAGTCGCCGTTGTTGATCGGCCGGCCCGCGCGGATGGCCGCGAAGAGCAGGTCGTGCTCCCGCTGGTACGGGTCGCACTTGCCGGTCCAGCGCCAATTCGTCTCCCCGGTGATCCGGCAGGCCGTGATATCCGCCCTGCCCTTGGCGCCGAGGATGATGCTGGACGACTCGTTGTAGCAGCCGGTCGTCGTCCGGCAGAAGGCATAGATCCGTACGCCGCTGGCGCACTCGTAGATGACCGAATGGTGGTCGAACACGTCGCCGTAGATCGGCTCGGTCATCGACGACCGCCCGCCCAGGCCGTGGCACTTCACCGGGACCTCGTTGTGCAGGACCCAACTGGCCCGGTCCAGGTTGTGCACCAGGGACTGCGGGACATCGTCGCCCGAGAGCCAGCGGAAGTGGTACTGCGTGCTGCACTGCCACTGGAGCTCGGTCAATCCCGGCTTGCGGTCGATGACCACGTACGGGGCCCGCAGGAAGTTCTCCTCGATGCTCACGATCTCGCCGATGGCGCCGTCGTAGACCCGCTGCACGGTCTCCGCATAGCCCGTATGGTAGCGGCTCTGCAGGCCGGAGACGAGGCACAGGCCCTTTTGTTTGGCCAGATCGGCGGCCTTCTGTATCGTCTTCATCCCCGCCGGATCGATGCCGTGCGGCTTCTCCACGAACACGTGCTTGCCCGCCTGGATCGCCGCCAGGGTCTGCAGCGGGTGGAACTTGGCCGCGTTGGCGATGACCACGACGTCCGACGACTCGATGACGTGCTTGTAGCCGTCGAAGCCGGCGAAGCAGTGGTCGTCATCGGCCACGACCTGCTCGCCCCGGGCCTTGCGGATGTGTTCCCGGGCCGCCTTGACGCGGTCCATGAAGATATCGCACATCGCCGTCAACCGGGTGCCCTTATCCGCGGCCAGGGCCTGGACCGCGGCGCCGTTGTTGCGGCCCCCGCAGCCGATCATCCCCACCCGGAGGATGTCGCTGCCCCCGGCGTAGGCCCCGATATTCAGCGCCCCCAGCACGCCCGCGGAGGCCACCCCGGTGGAAGCCTTCAGGAAGTCCCGTCGCGTCGTCCCCTGTGCCCCGGCCGCCTCCGGCTGGGAAGGGCCCCCCAACGCCACAGATCGCGTTACCGAACCCGACTCGATCGCCTTTGCCTGTTCCATACTACCTCCTATTCGGGGGCCTCAAGTCGCGACACGCCGCGCCGGCCGGCCCCGGTCAGCCCTGATAAGATCGGTTGCCTGGGCAACCATGGTATCCGACGCACCCCTTCACTTCAAGTCAGACGTTCCAGGGACCCGCTTTGTTTCACCCGAAGGCAAACGAGTGGAAGAGGGGAGGGATGGAATGGTGGAATGATGGAATACTGGAATAGTGGGAATACCGGACCATCCCACTGCGGGATGCCTCTCCCTCCCCCCCAGAT